>CAYRBX010000006.1:0-18463 GCA_964422695.1 uncultured Dehalococcoidia bacterium | reverse complement strand
CTTAAGGCTTGTGGGGCTTGAGGGGAGGGAGGAGCACCTCCCCGGAGAGCTCTCGGGAGGGGAGCAGCAGAGGGTGGCCATAGCGAGAGCTCTCATAAACGATCCGGCGATCGTCCTCGCCGATGAGCCCACCGGCAATCTTGATTCCAGAAGCGGAAGAGATATACTGAATCTCATGCTCGAGCTCAATCGGGAGAGAGGGGTCACCTTCCTCGTGGTGACCCACGATCAGAGGATTGCGGAGGAGGCGAGGAGGATCCTCTACCTCAAGGACGGGAGGCTTTCCGAAACTCCTTTCGATTCGGAGGTGGAAGGCGATGGAGGTGCCGGTTTATAACAATCGGGGCGAGCAGATAAAGACCATAGAGGTGGACGATTACGTGTTCAACGTGCCCTTCAACGGGCCCGTCGTTCATCAGGCTCTGGTGATGCACAACGCCAACGCCAGAGTGGGAACGGCTTCGACGAAGACGAGAGGGGAGGTGGCCGGAAGCACCCGGAAGATCCGCCCTCAGAAGTACACCGGAATGGCGAGATTGGGGGATAGGAGATCGCCCCTCCTGAGAGGAGGAGGCGTCGCCTTCGGCCCCAAGCCGAGGGATTGGAGCCAGAGGATGCCGAAGAAGATGCGCCGCCTCGCCATAAGGTGCACGCTCTCGGCGAAGCTGAGAGACGGGGAGCTCAAGATCATCGACACCTTCGGATTGGAGAGGCCCAAGACCAAGGAGATGGCGGAGATCCTGAAGGCCTTGGGGGTGGAGAAATCGGCCCTTCTGGTCACGCGAGATCCCGAGCCTGCGGTCTACCTCTCCGCCCGCAATCTGCAGAAGGTGAAGACCATTCCCGCTCATATCGTGAACGTGAAGGATCTCCTCTCCCATCGCATGGTGATCATGACCGAGGGGGCCGTGAGGAAGGTGGAGGAGCTCTGGGGCCGGAAGGCGGATGAGGAGAGGGCGGAGAGGCTGAGGAGGAAGAAGGCGAAAGCCAAGGCGAAGCTCTGAGGACTGGCTTTGGGAGGGGCGATTTTCCTATAATTTCTCTTACGGTGAGAGGAGATGAACATCTACGAGGTGATAAAGCGTCCTATAATCACGGAGAAGAGCCAAGCTCTGGCCGAGCAGGGGAAGTACGTCTTTGAGGTGGACAAGAGGGCGAACAAAACTCAGATAAAGGAGGCCGTCGAGAAGATCTTCGGGGTCAAAGTGGTGAAGGTGAACGTGATCAAGCTCCCCCCGAAATGGAAGCGGGTGGGGAACAGGTATGTGATCAAGAGGAAGGAGATGAAGAAGGCCATTGTGACCCTGAGGCCCGGCGATAAGATACAGATCTTCGAAGGGGTGTGAAAGGCCATGGGCATAAAGGTATACAAGCCGACGACTCCGGGACGAAGGGGGATGACCGGGCTCACCTTCGAGGAGATCACGAAGACCGAGCCCGAGAAATCCCTCACCCTCCCCAAGAAGAGGAAGGCGGGGAGGAACAATCAGGGGAAGATAACCGTAAGGCATCGAGGCGGAGGGCACAAGAGGAGGCTTCGCATTATCGATTTCAAGAGGGATAAATTCGGCATCCCCGGAAAGGTGGCGGCCATAGAGTACGATCCCAATCGCTCCGCCTTCATCGCCCTCATTCACTACGCCGACGGAGAGAAGCGCTACATCATAGCTCCCGAAGGCCTCAAGCCCGGAGATGTCATCTGCTCCGGCCCGGGCGTGGAGAAGAAGGTGGGGAACGCCCTCCCCCTGAAGGAGATCCCCGTGGGAACTCTCGTTCACAACATAGAGCTCTATCCGGGAAGGGGAGGGCAGCTCGTGAGGGCCGCCGGAACGGCGGCTCTCGTGAAGGGGAAGGAGGAGGGATATGTTCACGTCCTCCTCCCCTCCGGGGAGCTCCGCCGCATCAATGAGAACTGCCTCGCCACCATCGGGAGGGTGAGCAACGCCGATCATCAGAACGTGGTTCTCGGGAAGGCGGGGAGGAAGAGGTGGCTCGGATGGCGGCCCACGGTGAGGGGATCCGCCATGCCGGCCGGAGAGCACCCTCACGGCGGGGGCGAGGGGAAGGCGCCCATAGGAATGCCCTGCCCCAAGACCCCTTGGGGGAAGCTCGCCCGGGGGGTGAAGACCCGCCGCAACAAGCGAACCGATTGGTTCATCTTGAAGAGGAGGAAGGAGTGAGGGGGTGAGAGGAGATGGGGAGGTCGAAGAAGAAGGGGCCTTATGTGGATCCCAAGCTCCTGAAGAAGGTGCTCAAAGCGAAGGAAACGGGCGATCACTCCATCATCAAGACCTGGTCTCGCGATTCCACCATCATCCCGGAGATGGTGGGCCTCACCATAGGCGTTTACAACGGGAGAACTCACATTCCCGTTTACATCACCGAGCAGATGGTGGGCCACAAGCTCGGCGAGTTCGCTCCCACGAGGGTTCCGGCCCGCCACTCCGATAAGGTGAAGATTCAGGTGAGGAGGGGCATGAGGACCTGATGGAAGTGAGAGCCGTAGCCAGAAACGCGCCCGGCTCCGCGCGCAAGATACGCCCCATCATCGATCTCGTGAGGGGGAAGAAGGTGGAGGAAGCCCTGAGCATCCTCCAATTCGTTCCCAGCCCCAAAGCGCGCCTTGTGGCTAAGGTCATAAAATCGGCGGCCGCCAACGCCGAGCACAATTACCAGATCCCCATCTCCGAGCTCCGGATAAAGCACATCGTGGCGGATGAGGGGATAAGATTGAAGCGCTGGCGCCCCAAAGCGAGGGGGAGGGTGAATCCCTACTGCAAGCATTACTGCCACATCACCGTGGTGGTGGGGAGGGAATGAGATGGGCCAGAAGGTGAGCCCCATAGCTCTGAGATTGGGATTGAGCAAGGACTGGCTCTCCAAATGGTATGCCGAAGGAGATGAATACACCAAATTGCTTCACGAGGATCTGGCCATCCGACAGCTCATCGAATCCGAAAATAAGGAGGCGGCCATCTCGAAGATAGAGATAGAGCGCCGAACCAATGAGGTGAAGGTCACCATTCACTCCGCCCGTCCCGGCCTCCTCATCGGAAGGAAGGGGCAGAGGGTTGAGGAGCTGAGGAACGCCCTCTCCAAGCTCACCGGGAAGAAGGTTCAGATCGATATAAAGGAGGTGAGGGAGCCGGAGCTCGATGCCACTCTCGTCGCCAAGAGCATCGCCGAGCAGATAGAGAGGCGCGTCTCCTACCGCCGCGCCATGAAGAGGGCCGTGACCCGAGCCATGGAGCTCGGCGCCAAGGGGATAAAGATAAGGGTGGCCGGACGGCTGGGAGGGGCGGAGATGAAGCGGCGCTGGGTCGAAGCGGCCGGAAGCGTTCCCCTCCATACCCTTCGCGCCGATATCGATTACGGATTCGCAGAGGCCATCACCAAAGCCGGGAAGATAGGAGTGAAAGTTTGGATTTACAAAGGAGATGTGACCAAAGAGAGGATCAAAACTTTGGGAATACCGGAGATTCCGAGCGAAACCGAGTGAGGTGTGAGATATGCTTCAGCCCAGAAAAGTAAAGTACAGAAAGCAACAGCGGGGAAGGCTTAAAGGCACCGTTATCGATCATGTGGTCTTCGGAGAATGGGGATTGAAAGCTGTGGAGCCGGCATGGATCACCGCCAATCAAATCGAAGCCGCGAGAAGAGTGCTCGTGAGGTATTTGAAGAAAGGAGGGAAGATCTGGATTCGCATCTTCCCCGACAAACCGGTAACCAAAAAGCCCGCCGAGACCCGAATGGGGGGCGGTAAAGGCCCTGTGGATCACTGGGTTGCGGTGGTGAGAAGAGGGAAGATAATGTTCGAAATCGGAGGAATTGATGAGGAGAGCGCGAAGGAAGCTCTCCGGCAGGCGGCTTACAAACTTCCCATAAAGACAAAAATCGTATCCAAAGAAGCGGAGAAAGCTGAAGCGAAATGAGCCGTCAGGAAGTTGAGGAATTGCGCAAAAAGACAAATGAGGAATTGGAGAAGTTGCTTGAGGAAACTCAGAGAGAGCTCTTCAATTTGCGATTTAAGCTCGCAACGATGCAATTGAAGAATTATCGGGAGATAAGGAAGGTTAAGAAAAGAATCGCCAGAATAAAAACAATCCTCAGAGAAAGGGGGATAAAGACCTAATGCCGCGAAAGGAATTCATCGGAACCGTGGTCAGCGATAAAATGGATAAAACCGTTGTGGTTTTGGTCGAAACCCTTCGACAGCATCCCAAATATAAGAAATATGTGAGGTATCGAAAGAAATTCTATGCTCATGACGAGAAGAATGAGTGCAAAGTCGGTGATGTTGTGAGGATTATAGAATCCCGCCCCCTCTCAAAGCTCAAGCGATGGAGGGTGGTGGAGATCATTCAGAGAAGAGAAGTTGTGGCTCCTCCGCCGGCCGAAGAGGTGGAGAAAGGAGTGCCTCTTGAACAAATGGAAGAGAAAGAGGAAAAAGAGGAGAAGGGTGAAGAGCAATGATTCAGCAATATACAAGGCTGAAAGTAGCGGATAACACCGGAGCATTGGAGATAATGTGCATTAATGTTCCGGGGGGTTCTGGAAGGAAATATGCCGGTATAGGAGATGTTATTGTGGCTTCGGTTAAAGATGCGGTTCCTCGAAGCCCTATAAAGAAAGGAGATGTGGTGCGAGCCGTCGTCGTTAGGGTGAAGAAGAATACAAGGAGAGCTGATGGAACTTACATAAGATTTGATGAGAATGCCGCCGTTATTATCGATGAGAAAGGAAATCCCAAGGGGAGCAGGGTTTTCGGGCCCGTTCCCCGAGAATTGCGCAAGAAGTTCGCGAAGATCTTATCTTTAGCCACCGAAGTTGTTTGAAATGGCGGCTAAAATAAGAAAAGGAGATGAAGTTCTCGTTATAACCGGGAAGGATAAGGGAAAGAGAGGGAAGGTGCTTCGCGTTATTCGCAAGGAGAACAGAGTGGTTGTGGAAGGAGTTAATATAATAAAGAAGCATGTGAAGCCGAGAGGCATGGGGCAACCGGGAGGAATTATTCAGCAAGAAGCCCCCATTCATATATCCAATGTGATGCTTATTTGCACCAAATGCGGAAGGCCGACGAGAGTCGGCTTTCGCATTCTCGAAGATAAAACCAAAGTTAGAATTTGCAAGAAGTGCAAGGAGGTTATCGACTGATATGGCCAAAGCTAAGAAAGCGGTAGAAGAGGAAAAAGCTGCCGAAGAGAAAGTCGTCCCCAGATTGAAGGAGTTTTACAAGAACGAGGTAATCCCCCGAATGATGGAGGAATTCGGGTACACCACTCCCATGGCCGTCCCCCGAATTGTGAAGATCGTTCTCAACACGGGATTGGGGGAGGCGGTTCAAAATCCCAAAGCATTGGAGTACATGTCGAGAGATCTCGCTCTTATAACCGGGCAGAAGCCCGTTCCCACGAGAGCCAAGAAATCCATAGCCGGATTTAAGATAAAGAAGGGAATGGAAATCGGCTTGATGGTGACCTTGAGAGGCGATAGGATGTGGAATTTCTTGGATAAGCTCATAAACCTCGCCCTCCCGCGAATAAGGGATTTCCGCGGGGTTCCCAGAGATTCATTCGACGGGAGGGGGAATTACTCTCTGGGGATAAGAGAGCATACGATCTTCCCCGAGATAGAATATGATAAGATCGATAAGCCGAGAGGGCTTCAGGTCACGATCGTGACCACGGCGAAGACCGATGAGGAGGCGAGGCGCCTCCTCGAGCTTCTGGGAATGCCCTTCGAGAGGAAGTAGGCCATGGCGAGGAAGGCGAAGATAATGAAATCCCTGAATCCTCCCAAATACGCGACGAGGCACAGGAACAGGTGCAGAGTGTGCGGGAGGCCGCGCGCTTACATTCGAATGTTCGGCCTCTGCCGCCTCTGCTTCAGGGAGCTCGCCTACAAGGGAGAGCTTCCCGGCGTGAGGAAGGCGAGCTGGTGAAGGGGTGAGAGGCCATGATGACCGATCCCATCGCCGATATGCTGACGAGAATAAGGAATGCGGTGATGGCCCGTCATGAGACGGTGCTCATTCCGGCTTCGAAGATGAAGGTGGCGATCGCCAAGGTCTTGAAGGATGAGGGGTTCATCAGAGATTACGAGCTCCTGAAGGGGCCCACCCCTCAGAAGATCCTCAAGATCTACCTCAAGTACACCGAGGATAAGGAGCCGGTGATCACGGGATTGAAGAGGATAAGCAAGCCGGGAAGAAGGGTTTATGTGGGCCGAAAGGAGATACCGAGAGTGTACGGAGGTTTGGGCATCGCCATCCTCTCCACCTCTCAGGGGATCATGACCGGCTATGAGGCTTACAAGAGGGGCATAGGAGGAGAGCTCATATGCTATGTGTGGTGAGGTGAGGAGCCATGTCGAGGATAGGGAGGAAGCCCATACCGATTCCCCCGGGCGTTGAGGTGAAGATCGAAGAGGGGAATAAGGTCACGGTCAGAGGCCCCAAGGGGGAGCTCGTTCAGACATTTCATCCGGAGATGAAGATAGAGGTGAAAGACGGCCAGGTCGTGGTCTCCAGGCCTTCGGATGAGAAGTTCTTCAAAGCCCTTCACGGCCTCACCCGCACTCTCATCGCGAATATGATCACCGGAGTGACTCAGGGATACCAGAAGGAGCTTGAGATCGTGGGGATAGGGTACAGAGCTCAGAAGGTGGGGAATAAGCTCATCCTTCAGGTCGGGTTCACGCATCCGGTGGAGGTGACCCCTCCTCCGGGAATCAACATAGCCGTTGAGGGGGGAACGAAGATCATCGTCTCCGGAATAGACAAGCAGAAGGTGGGGCAGGTGGCGGCGGATATAAGAGCGGTATGCCCCCCCAATCCCTACACCGGAAAGGGGATAAGGTACAAAGACGAGCAGGTGAGATTGAAGCCCGGGAAGAAGGCCGTGGGCGCGAAGTGATAAGGAGATGGGCAGGAGGGCGAGGACCGCGAGAGAGGGAAGGATAAGGCGCCATCTCCGGATAAGGAAGAAGATCTTCGGAACTCCGGAGAGGCCGCGCCTTTCCGTCTTCCGCAGCCTCAAGCACATTTACGCTCAGATCATCGACGACACCATAGGGCATACGCTCGTCGCCGCCTCGACTTTGGATCCCGAGATAAGAGAGGAGCTTAAGGGGAAGACCAAAACCGAGCAGGCGAAGCTCGTGGGGAAGCTCATCGCCAAGAGGGCTTTGGAGAAGGGGATAACGAAGGTGGTTTTCGACAGAGGAGGTCATAAGTATCACGGAAGGGTTAAAGCTCTGGCCGAAGCCGCAAGAGAAGGAGGATTGATCTTCTGAGGTGAGATGATATGCCCAAGAAGAGCTTCATAATCGAGAAGAGGAGGGTGAGCGCCGCGGGCCTCAACCTCTCTCAGGAGAAGCTCATCGCCGTGAGGAGGGTGGCGAAGACGGTCACGGGAGGAAGGCGCTTTCGCTTCACGGCTCTCGTGGCCGTGGGAGACGGACAGGGGCATGTGGGATTGGGCTACGGAAAGGGAAGGGAGATACCCGAAGCCATGCAGAAGGCGATCTCCCAAGCCAGGCGCAATCTCATAAGAGTTCCCATCGTTCGGGATACCATCCCTCATGAGATCATGGCGAAGTACGGAGCTTCGAGGGTTTTCCTGAAGCCGGCTCCTCCCGGAACCGGAGTGATAGCGGGAAGGACGGTGAGAGCCATCGTGGAGGCGGCGGGGATAAAGGACATCCTCACCAAAGCTCTGGGGAGCAGGAACCCCCTGAATCTGGCGAAAGCCACGATTTACGCCCTCTGCCAGCTCAAAGATCCGGCCGAGGAGGAGAAGAAGAGGGGGAAGAAGCTCAAGCTCTACCTTCCCGGAGGGATGCCGAAATGATGGAACATGATCTCAAGCCGGCTCCGGGCTCCAAGCACAGGAGGAAGATCGTAGGGCGCGGAGACGGAAGCGGACACGGAAGCTATTCGGGACGGGGGATAAAGGGGCAGAAGGCGAGATCCGGAGGCGGGGTTCCCCCTTGGTTTGAGGGAGGCCAAACTCCTCTGAGCAAGCGCCTCCCCAAGAAGAGGGGATTCGTCAATATCTTCAAGATCGAGTACACTCCGGTGAACGTGTGCAAGCTCAATATATTCCCGGACGGAACCGTGGTGGATCCGGAGAAGCTCGCGGAGGCCGGCGTTATAAAGAAGGCCACAAAGCCCGTGAAGATCTTGGGAGATGGGGAGCTTCACAGAGCGCTCATCGTGAAAGCTCACAAGTTCTCGGCTTCGGCTCGGGAGAAGATAGAAGCGGCCGGGGGGAAGGCCATAGAGATCTGAGATCGAACGCCCCCCAGGATTTTATATAAAGCTTAGGGCGGATTTTTTATTTGGCCGGAAGGGATGGAGCAGCGGAGGGGAAGGCCGAGGCTCGTACAAGCTCTTCTCGATTCCCTTCGGGTTCCGGATCTCCGCCGCCGCATCCTCTTCACCATCCTCATCCTCGCGATCGCCCGCTTCATCGCTCATGTCCCCATGCCCGGGGTGAATGAGGAGGCCTTGAGGGAGCTCTTCGAGAGGAATGAGCTTCTGGGAATGCTCGATCTCTTCAGCGGAGGCCTTCTCGCCAACGCGAGCATAGCCCCCCTGGGGGTTTATCCTTACATCACGGCCATAATCATCATGCAGCTTCTGACCCCGGCCATCCCCGCCCTCCAGAGGCTCGCTCAGGAGGGGGAGTGGGGGAGGCAGAGGATAACTCTCTACACTTACATCATGACGGCTCCTCTGGCCATGCTTCAGGGATACGGGCATCTCGTCCTCTTCGCGCGGGAGGGAGTTATCGAACTCGGAGGGGCTCTCTCCACCATAACTCTTCTCTTCTGCATCGCCGCCGGAACGATGCTTCTTGTGTGGCTTGGGGATAGGATCACCGAGCACGGCGTGGGGAACGGCATCTCCCTCATCATCTTCGCGGGGATCGTGGCGAGAATTCCGGCCAATATCAAGAGGATCGAGCTCTCCATCGGGCCTCAGGGGGTGCTGATCATCGCGCTCCTCACCGCGCTCTTCACGATCTTCATCGTCTACTTCACCGAAGCCTACCGCCAGATCCCGATCCAGTACTCCCGGGCGATCTACCGAGGGGGGAGGACGTTCAGGCAGGTGGGAACAAGCTACCTCCCCCTTAAGGTGAACTCGGCGGGGATGATCCCCCTCATCTTCGCGATGTCCGTCATCATGCTCCCCGGCACCATCGCCGGGTATTTCGCCGGAAGATCCGGCCTCGCCGCGACCATTCAAAACCTCTTCAGCCCGGCCGGAAGCTACGGAGGGGCCTTTTACTGGGTTCCCTACTTCTTCCTGGTGGTGGGCTTCACCTTCTTCTACACCATGATCCTCTTCCAGCAGCAGAACATCCCGGAGGTCCTGCAGCGGCAGGGGGGATTCATTCCGGGAATAAGGCCGGGGAAGCCCACGGCCGATTACCTCACGAGAGTTCTCTCTCGCATCACCTGGGCCGGAGCTCTGGGGCTTGGGATCGTAGCCCTCATGCCGCTCTTCACCCGCTGGATGATAGGAAATCCCGCCGGCACAAACCCCGAGGGTCTTATGATCATAAGCAGCGCCGGCCTCCTCATAGTCGTCGGGGTCGTGATAGATACCTTAAGGCAGCTTGAAGCGCAGCTCGCGATGCGGCAATACGAAGGCTTTCTGAGATAAAGGAGGGAAGATGAGGCTCGTGTTCTTGGGAGCTCCGGGAGCCGGGAAGGGAACGCAGGCCAAGATCTTGGGGGAGAAGCTCGATCTCCCTCACATAGCCACCGGAGATCTCTTCCGCGAAGCTCAGCAAAAGCAGACGGAGCTCGGGAGGATCGTGAAATCCTACATGGAGAAGGGGCTTTTGGTTCCCGATGAGATCGTGATAAAGGTGATCGAGGAGAGGCTCTCCCAGCCCGATTGCCGAAAGGGATTCATTCTGGACGGATTTCCCAGAACGATCGCTCAAGCCGAAGCTCTCGATGAGATGCTCGGGAGGAGGGGGGAGGAGATAGACAGAGCGGTTTACATCAAGGTGTCGGAGGAGGAGCTCATACGGAGATTGAGCGGGCGGTGGATCTGCAGGAATTGCCAGACCCCTTATCATGAGCGCACGAATCCCCCCAAGATCCCCGGAAGGTGCGATCGCTGCGGAGGGGAGCTCTACCAGAGGGCCGATGATACGGAAGAGGCGGTGAGGAAGAGGATCGAGGTCTACATGAAGGAGACCGCCCCTCTGATCGAGTATTATTCACGGAGGGGGAAGCTCGTGGAGGTGAACGGAGAGCGGGGGATAGAGGAGGTGGCTCGAGATCTATGGAGAGCTCTCGGGCTCTGAAGTGGAGGACGGGGAGGATCACGATCAAAATCCCCTCCGAGATCCTCCTCATGAGGGAGGCGGGGAGGATAGCCGCGGCGGTCGCCGAGAAATTGAGGGAGGCGATAAGGCCGGGGATCACGACCGAAGAGCTCGATAAGATAGCCGAGGAGGAGATACGGAGGAGGGGGGCCGTTCCCGCCTTCAAGGGGTACAGGGGATTCCCCGCTTCGGTCTGCACTTCGATCAACGAGGAGGTGATTCACGGGATTCCGGGGAGGCGAAAGCTCAGAGAAGGTGATATAATTAGTCTTGATCTCGGTGTTTGCCTGCGAGGTTATTACGCCGATCTCGCCTTCACCGTAGGAGTAGGGAGGATAAGGCCTCTCGCGCAGCGCCTTATAAAGGTCACCGAGGAGGCTCTCTGGAAGGGAATCGAGGCGGCGAGGAGCGGAGCTCGCCTCACCGACATCTCCGCCGCCATACAGCAACATGTCGAGAACAACGGCTTCTCGGTTATTCGGGAGTATGTGGGGCACGGGATCGGAAGGCACCTTCATGAGGACCCTCCGGTCCCGAACTACGGGCCTCCCGGAAGGGGGCCTCTGCTCCATAAGGGCATGACCTTGGCCTTGGAGCCCATGGTGTCGGCCGGACATTGGAAGACGAGAGTGAAGGAAGACGGATGGACGGTGGTGACGGCCGACGGGAGCTTGGCCGCTCACTTCGAGCACACCATCGTCGTCGGCGATGGGAAGGCCGAGGTGCTGACGATTCCCTGAGGAGGGATGAGAGGGGAGAATGGGGAAGAAGGAGACGATACAAGTTGAGGGAGTGGTCACCGAAGCCCTTCCCAATGCGATGTTCCGCGTGGAGATAGGGGGGGAGCATCAGGTGCTCGCTTACGCTTCGGGAAAGCTCAGGAAGAACTTCATAAAGATCGTTCCCGGAGATAGGGTGCTTGTGGAGCTCTCGCCTTACGATCTGAAGCGCGGAAGGATCGTTTACAGATTGTGAAGGGGGGAAGCGAGATGAAGGTGAAGGCATCGGTCAAACGGCGTTGCAATAAGTGCAAGATCATAAGGCGCAAGGGAGTGGTGAGGGTTATCTGCGAGAATCCTCGCCACAAGCAGCGTCAGGGATGAAGAGGGGAGGGAGCCATGCCGAGAGTTGCGGGAGTTGATCTTCCGCCGAATAAGCGCATTGATATCGCTCTCACCTACATTTACGGAATAGGGCCCACTTTGAGCAAGAAGATCTGCGCTCAAACCGGCGTGAATCCGGAAACGAAAGTGAAGGATTTGAGCGAAGAGGAGCTCAATAAGATCCGCGATGCGGTGAGCCAGTACAAAGTGGAAGGAGAGCTCCGAAAGGAGGTCGCTCTCAATATAAAGAGGCTTATAGAGATCGGATGTTATCGGGGCATTCGCCACAAGATGAATCTTCCCGTTAGAGGACAGCGCACCAGAACCAATGCGAGAACGAAGCGCGGTCCTCGCAAGACCGTGGCCGGTCGTGGTCGGCGCCGCGGCGTAGCCAAGAAGTAAGGAGGATGAGATGAGCACGAAGAAGAAGGGAGCGGAAAAACGGCTGAAGAAGAGGGAGAAGAAGGGGATCGCCGTCGCCCGAGCTTACATTCAATCGACTTTCAACAACACCATCATCACCATAACCGACCTTCAGGGGAACACCATAACTTGGGGCAGCTGCGGCACCGTCGGCTTCACCGGCACCAAGAAGGGAACGGCTTACGCGGCTCAGAAAGCCGCGGCGGCCGTGGCCAAGAGGGCTATGGAGCACGGAGTGCGGGAGATAGAGGTGTTCGTCAAGGGGCCGGGGCCGGGAAGGGAGGCCGCCATTCGCACCTTGCAATCCTCGGGCCTCAGGATCAAGCTCATAAGAGATGTGACCCCCATTCCTCATGACGGATGCCGGCCTCCGAAGAAGAGGCGCGTGTGAGGAGGAGAGCTCATGGGGCGTTATATAGGGCCTGTATGCCGCATCTGCCGCCGCATAGGAGAGAAGCTCTTCCTCAAAGGGGAGAGGTGCTATAGCCCCAAGTGCGCCATAGAGAAGGGGCGCCCCGCTCCCGGAGTGCACCCCTATCCGCGCCGCCTCTCCGAATACGGAATTCGATTGCGGGAGAAGCAGAAAGTGCGCTTCACTTATGGCGTTTCGGAGCGGCAGATGCGACGTTACTTCGAGATGGCCGAGCGAATGCCGGGGAGGACCGGCGAGAACCTCCTCATCCTGCTGGAGAGGAGGCTTGATAATGTGGTTTATCGTTTGGGATTTGCGGAATCGCGGCGGCAGGCGAGGCAGCTCGTCCGGCACGGCCACTTCCTGGTCAACGGGGAGAAAGTCGATATCCCCTCGTATCTCGTGAAGCCCGGAGATGTGATCAGCTGGCGGGAGAAGAGCAAGAGCACATTCCCCTACGAGAGGGCGGTTCAGAAAGCGGGGGAGAATCCGATCCCCCGCTGGCTGAGCCTCGATAAGGAGAAGATGGAGGGGAGGGTTCTGGCCCTTCCCGAGAGGAGCGATATCGATCCCGGAATTCAAGAACATCTCATCGTCGAGTTCTATTCGAGATAGGGGGTGAGCGCGTTGATCGACTTCATGCTTCCGGAGGTGAAGCCGGAAGAGGAGAATGAGAGCTTCGGGAGGTTCGTTATCGCTCCGCTCGAGCCGGGGTTCGGGATAACGGTGGGGAATGCGCTGCGACGGGTGCTCCTGGGCGCTCTCCCCGGAGCCGCCGTGACGGCCATAAAGATCGACGGAATCCTTCACGAATTCTCGACCGTTCCCGAGATGAAGGAAGATGTGATCGAGTTCATCCTCAACGTGAAGGAGATAAGAATCCGCCCCATAACCGGGCGCCCCGGCACCATGAGGCTCGAGGTGGCTCGAGAGGGGCCCATTTACGCCGGGGATATAGAGCCCTCCCCCGATTTCGAGATCGCGAATCCCGAGCTCTACCTCGCCACGATGAATTCCGATAAATTCAAATTATCCGTGGAATTTCAGGTGGAGATAGGGCGGGGCTATCGCCCGGCGACCTACGAGAGCAACCTCCCGATCGGCGTGATCCCGGTGGACGCCGTGTTCTCCCCCATCCGCCGCGTCTCCTTCAATGTGGAGAAGATGAGGATAGGACAGCGGAGCGATTACGAGAAGCTCATCCTCGAGATACAGACCGATCGGACCATCACCCCGGCCGGCGCCCTGAGGGAGGCCTCCAAGATCCTCGTTCAGCACTTCGAGCTCATCGCCGGGCTCGCCGTTCCCGAAGCGGAGAGGAGGGCGGAGCTCGTGGCCGCTCCGGCCAAGGAGGAGGACAAGAACCTCATCCCTCTGGAGCAGCTCGGCCTCTCGACCCGAACTTACAACGCCCTGCGGAGGGCGAAGATCTTCACCGTGGGCGATTTCCTCTCCAAGAGCAAGGAGGAGCTCCTGAAGCTCAAGAACTTCGGGATAAAGTCGTGGGAGGAAGTCTGGTCCAAACTCGAAGCCATGGGGATCGCCAAGAGGCCCGCCGAGGAGGTTCCGGCGGCCCCCGCCGAGGAGGTCGCGGAGGAGAGAGCCGAGGAAGTCGAGGAGGAGGCCAAAGCCGAAGAGGAAGAGGAGCTCAAGCTCGAGGAGCTGAAGGAGAAATTGAAGAGGAAATTCAGATTGAAGGAATGAGATCATGAGGCACAGAGTTGCGGGAAAGCATCTGGGACGCAAGACCGAGCACAGGCTCGCTCTCTACCGGAATCTCGTGACCGATCTCCTGCGCTACGAGAAGATCGTGACCACCGAGCCCAAGGCCAAGGAGGCGAGGAAGTTCGCCGAGAGGATGATCACCTTGGGGAAGGAGGGGACGCTTCACGCCCGAAGGCAGGCCCTCGCCTTCATTTACGATAAGGATGTGGTGAAGAAGCTCTTCTCCGAGATCGCCCCGAGGTACGCGAACAGGAACGGAGGTTACACTCGCATCGTGAAGCTCGGGCCGCGCCAGGGAGACGGGGCCTTCCTCGTCCGCTTGGAGCTCGTCTGAGCGCCGGTGAGGGTAGCCGCTCTCGTGGAATATGAGGGGACGAGATACTGCGGCTTTCAAGTTCAGAAGGACAAACCCACCATCCAAGGGGAGCTTGAGAGGGCGCTTTGGAAGCTCACCGGCGAGAGGATAAGGATAAAGGCGGCGGGGAGAACCGACGCCGGCGTTCACGCGGAGGGACAGGTGATAGCCTGCGAGATCCCCGATAAGCTCTCCCCCGAGGAATTCGTGGAGGGGATGAACTTCTACCTTCCAGAGGATATAGCCGTAAGGGCCGCAAGGCCCGTTCCTCCCGATTTCGATCCCAGGCGGCATGCCAGAAGCCGCGAGTACCGCTACACCATCATCACCGGAAGGGCGCGCTCTCCCCTCTGGCGCCGCACCGCCCTCTGGATCCGCCACCCTCTTGACTTCGAAGCGATGAGAGAGGTATCAAGTTTGTTTGTAGGGAGGCATGATTTCGCGCCCTTCACCGCTCCGGAGGCGAGAGGAAGGAATACGGTGAGGGAGGTGTTCCGAGCCGAGCTCAGAAGGGAAGATAGATTCATCTTCTTCGAGGTGGAGGCCAATTCCTTCCTCCCCCAGCAGGTGAGGAGGATGATGGGAACGCTGATCGAAGTGGGCATGGGGAGAAGGGGGAGGGAGGAGGTGGAGGAGCTCCTGCGCTCCGGAGAGCCCGGCGCGGCCAAATACGCGGCCCCGCCTCACGGATTATGCCTTGTGAGAGTGAATTATCCCGATTTATCTTTCGAGGGCTGAGAGGATATGGCCAAGAGGATAAAGAAGCAGAAGACCTTCCTCCCCGATGAGGAGGAGCTTGCAAAGAACAGGAAGTGGTATGTGATCGACGCCACGGGGAAGACCTTGGGGAGGCTTGCCTCTCAGATAGCTTATATCCTGAGGGGAAAGCACAAGCCTTACTACACTCCCTTCTTCGACACCGGCGATTATGTCGTGGTGATAAACGCCGAGAAGGTGAAGGTGACGGGAAAGAAGCTTGAGAACAAGATCTATTACTGGCATTCGGGATACCCCGGAGGGCTCAAGAGCAGAACTCTGAAGGAGATGCTTCAGAAGAAGCCGGAGTGGGTTATATGGCATGCCGTCAAGGGGATGCTCCCCAAAGGCCCTCTGGGGAGGAAGATGCTGAAGAAGCTCAAAGTTTACGCCGGGCCCGATCATCCGCACAAAGCTCAGGTGGCAGCTATGGGAGCGGGGGAGGAGGAGGTGCCATGGAAAGAGAGGTTATAGAGCAGCATCTTCAGAAATTGCAAATTCAGCTTCCCGGAAAGCTGAGCAAGGGGAAGCTCAAGAGATTGCAGCTCTGGAAGTGGCCTGTGGGGAGGTATTACTACGGAACGGGAAGGAGGAAGACCGCCGTCGCCCGAGTGAGGCTCTATCCGGCCGATGAGCCCCTGCAGGAGGAGGGGATTCCGGCTCCCGGAGTTAGCCTCCCTCAGCAGGGCGAGGGAGGAGGGCCTCCGGAGCCCGAGATCATGATCAACGGAAGGCCGTTCAGAGAGTACTTCCCCGTTCTGCGCTGGCAGGAGAGGGTTCTCGAGCCCCTGAAGGTGACCCAGATGCTCGGCAAGTTCCGGATCTGGGCCAAGGTGGAGGGGGGAGGCGTTTCGGGACAGGCCGATGCGGTTCGCCTGGGCATAAGCCGCGCCCTCCTCGCTTATGACGAATCCCTCCGCCCGACCCTCCGCAAGCAGGGCCTTCTCACCGTGGACGCGAGGCAGAAGGAGCGGCGCAAGTACGGTCACATAAGCGCGCGCAAGCAGGAGCAGTACCGCAAGCGCTAAATTTGGCGAGAGTTCTGGAGATCGGGGAGGGGATAAAGCTCATCGACGTCTCCCCTCCGTCCTTGGGATTTGAGGGGTTCGGAGGGTGTTACGTTCTGGAGGGGGAGAGGGCGGCTCTTGTGGGTCCGGGGCCCTCGGCGGGAATTCCGAAGCTCTTGGAAGGCCTCGAGATCCTGAAGGTGAATCCGGAGCGCATCTCCCTCATCCTCCTCACTCACATTCATATAGATCATGCGGGAGGAGCGGGAGATCTCATTCAAATCCTCCCCAAAGCTCAGGTTCTGGCGCATGAGAGGGGGGCAAGACATCTCATCGATCCCTCAAAGCTCATCGCGGAGAGCAGAAAGGGCTTGGGGGAGCTTGCGGAGATCTGCGGCCCCATGAAGCCCGTTCCTCCCGATCGAATTGTGAAGATTGGAGAGAAGGGGAGAATTCAAATCGGGGATTTCGAACTCGACATCATCCCCTCTCCCGGCCACGCCTCCCATCATCTCTGCTTCCTCACAAACAGCGGTGTGCTCTTCGCGGGAGATGCGGCGGGAGTTTATCATCCGCATCTCGATGTAATCCGCCCCGCAACCCCTCCCCCATTTGATCTTGATCTTGCGATTCGCACCTTGGAGGAGCTCGAAGAGCTCGGACCTCAAGTTTTATGTTATCCGCATTTCGGAAGGGCCGGAGATGCCCGGCGGAAGCTCGGGGAGTATCGGGAGAAGCTCCTCCTTTGGAGGGAGGTGATAAGAGAGGGATTGGTGGAGGGGAAGGGAGCAGGTGAGATCCTCGAAGCTCTGAAGGAGAGAGATCCTGATCTGCGAAAAGCTCTTCTGGAGCTTCCCGAAGCCAGCTTGCGCTGGGAGAAGCTCTTCATCGAGAACAGCATTAAAGGCTTCATCTTCTGGCTTGAGAGGAAAGGGGAGGTCAGGGGTTATGGAGAGGGAGATCGAGAGGGCGGCGGAGCTTGTGAGGAAGGCGAGGAGGATCGTCGCCTTCACGGGGGCGGGGATAAGCACGGAGTCGGGAATTCCGGATTTCCGAAGCCCCGGAGGGATATGGACGAGATACGATCCCGATGAATTCGTATTTCATCGCATCATCTCGGAGCCCGAGATCCGTCGCAAATACTGGATCTTCCAGAAGGAATTCTGGCCCGTGGTGAGAGATGCCGAGCCCAATCCGGCGCATCTCGCTCTCGCCGAGCTCTGGAGGATGGGGAAGCTCGATTGCATCATCACGCAGAATGTGGATAGATTGCATCAGAAAGCCGGAGTTCCCGACGATAAGGTGATCGAATTGCACGGAACGGCTTGGAAGGTGCTCTGCCTCTCCTGCGGGAGGGAATACGAGAGGGAGGAGATACAGCAGAGGCTCCTTTCGGGAGAGGAGGATCCGAGATGCTCCTGCGGGGGGATCCTCAAGCCCGCGACCATCTCCTTCGGCCAAGCCCTCCCTCAGAAAGCCCTCTGGGAGGCTGAGGAGAGGAGCAGAGCTTGCGATCTCTTCATGGTCATAGGCTCCTCTCTCGTCGTCTATCCCGCGGCCGCCCTCCCCCCTCTGGCCAAGCGGTGCGGAGCCTCCCTCATCTTCATCAACATGGCTCCCACGCCTCAGGACGATATCGCCGATGTGATCCTGCGGGGGAAGGCCGGCGAGATCCTGCCAGAGCTCGTCGAGAGGGCGAGATCCTGAGATCAAGATCCTTCTCTCCAAGCGCGAACGAGCTCCCGAGCTCTTTCGGGATCCACGGGATTCTCGACCTTTCCCCCCTCTTTGGCGTAAGTTCCAACAATCGCCCCGTCGGCCAAGGAGGAGAATAAGGGCAGATTCCAAGGCGTCCCCCCGCTTCCGAGGAGCACCGGCGCCTCCCCGGCCGCCTCCTTCACCTCTTTGAGCTCTTCGATCTCGGGAGCTTCTCCCGTCCTCCTTCCGGTGACCACGAGGGCATCGGCCCCTCCCCTCTCGAGGAGCTCGAGAACCTCCTCTCTTGTGGAATCGGCCCAGAGGATCTTCGCGTGCTTCACCCTCACATCGGCGAAGATGAGGATCTCCGAGCTCAAAACGCGCTTCAATCTCAAAACCTCGGCCGCCTCCCCCAAGAGGAGGCCCTCGGGCGCCAGAGCCGCTCCCACAAGCAAGTTCGCTCTTATGAAGCGGCAGCCGGCGGCGCAAGCTATGGAGAGGGCGGAGACGGCATCATTTCGAAGGACGTTCACTCCGACGGGGAAATCGAAATTGCGAACGATCTCCCTCGCCACCACCGCCATCGCGGCCACCGTCTCCGGACCCACCCTCCCGCTCCCAAAAGGCCTGTCTCC
>CAYRBX010000005.1:1721-21523 GCA_964422695.1 uncultured Dehalococcoidia bacterium | reverse complement strand
CTATTTGTACCGCCTTCTTCCTCATTTAACCCTCCTTTTTCTTGATTTCGTGAGGAAGAAAAAAGGCGGGGCGGCGCCGGGGGCCGACCGCCCCGCCCTCCCGCTATCTATCAGATTAGTAGTTCACAGGCTCGATCTTTCCGTGAATCTGGTAGAATCCGGGCTTCATGTTGTCCGCAAGAGCGATAGTTATCTGGAGATCTGCATTAGTGTTGCTCCCAAGGCCGGAGGAAGCATCGAATAGCCATTCGTATCTGCCGATCCTCACAGCGTTGTTGATCTCACCTGTGGGATCGACATCCACGGTCACCCCTTTGGGGATGCCCCAGAGGGTGAGCTTTCCGTAAAGATTTTGATTTGCATTGTTCACCAGAGGAATCTCGATGGTCACCAGATCGCCGTTGCAGGCTTCGAATGCCGCGGTGAATGCGGCGCCGCTATCATCCACGGTGGCGATTTTGGGCGCTCCCGAAGGAAGGCCGCCTATGTAGATGCTTCCGTTTTTGTCGATGAGCAGAGCCTGAGATACGGTCACGGGGATCTCGCCCGTGATCTTGGGAGCAAGGACGGTGCCCACTGCGGCGCCCGCACCGGCCATGGTCAGGGCCATGACCAGAAGCCAGGCCGGTATCGCCTTCTTCCCTATCTTCAGAGCTCGCTTCATGCTCTACCTCCCCCTTTCCTTTTTTATTTCTCCCCCGGCTTTCTCGTTACTCCTTTTTACAAAAAATCGGAGGATCCCGTCCATAAGATTTCTTCTCGAAATCTCTTCCGGAATTTTGTTATAGAACTTTTGGGGGAGGCAGAGGCATTTCCTTTGCGATTTTGTATTCCCCCTTTATCTTCCTATGTGAAAGTGGATATGAAAATCAAAAGGCCTCTTCTTCAGCTTTTCGATTACATGCTTTTCAAGCCGGCTGTAAGCCTCTCGTTCGAACTTTCGGGGAAGGTAATATTCGACCTTTCTCTTTTTCCTCCACCATCGGCCGGAAATTTCCACTACAACCCTGGCCTCTTCGTCATCGATTTTCAGGCTATATTCCTGCCTCTCCGCCATTTATCCTTTCCTCTTCTTAAAGAAGGCGATTTTGTCTTTGGCGTCTATCACCATATCCTCTCCCGTGCGGCACTCAAGCACATGTGTATCCAGCCGCTCGGCAAGCTTCTCCAAATCCTCCTCCGATTCGACTTCGATCTTCAAGAGCTGATCGAGGGTCTCCTTTGTGGGAGAGGCCTTTATTCTCAAAGGCTTCTTCCTTTCCATTCTCTCCCCCCTTTGCTTCTCTGCCGAAAAATTATAATAACTGCTGCCGGGAGATTTCCGAAGGACGGATGATCCCTTTTTCGGTGATGTAAGCGCAGACAAGATCCGAGGGAACGAGATCAAAACCGGGCTCAAGGAGGATGGCGGGATCTCTTCGGATCTTGAAGGTCTCGCAGACGGAAAAGAGGGGGATGTTGTTTTTCCTTGCCGCGACGGCCAGGGACAGAGTGGGGGATCCGTTTATGAATGAGCCGTCGGGGAGAACGGTATCGGCTCCCACAAGCGCTCTCGTCGCCCTTCGGGCTTGAATTTCAAGCTCCTCATCGGGGAAGACCGAAACCTCAATTCCCTCCTCCCTCAAAGCTCGGGCGAGGAGCTCGCCGTAATTTCCCGAAGGGCCCGGCGAGAGGGCGGCAAGAACCTCAATCTCCTTCCCCTCCTCCTTCGCTTTCTTCAAAGCGGAGATCACCGCGGAGCTCAAGCTGCAGGTGATGATCCTCTCCCTCCTCTCAAGAAGGCGGGCCGCGTTCGAAGACGCCCTCTCCCGAGCGCTTGCGGAAAGCAGGATGAGCTTCTCCGCCGTTTCGGCCGCCTTCCGGCGAAGCGCCTCAAGATCCCCCTCCCCCTCCTCCCTCAGGAGCTTCAGGAAGAGAAGGGAGAGGTTTGCAAGAGGGGTCATGGAGGGGCGGGCCGAGGAGATCTCTTGCGCGATCTCCTCCATTCGCAGGAGGAACTCCTCCCTCCCGGATGCCTCCACAAGAAAGGAGGCTTCCTTCAGGATCCTGAGGGCATCCTCCGAGAGCTTTCCCGCTCCGGAGACCTTATCCTCCCTGAGCCTTCTTACAAGCTCTTCGATCAAGCCGCGGATCCTTCAAGAAGGGAGTCGTAATCGAAATTGGGGGCTTTCCCCCAGCGGCTCGGAGGCCAGATGCAAAGCCAGGCCTTCCCCACGATCGCATCCTCATCCACAAATCCTATTTCGGGGGAATCTATGCTGTGAGGCCTGTTGTCCCCGAGAACAAAGTACTTCCCCGGAGGGACGACCACGGGGCCGTAATCGCAGTGATCCCGGTATATCCTTCCGTCTTCCGGGAGCAATTTCCCGTTTATGTAGACGCGGCCGTCTCTTATCTCCACCACATCTCCCGGAATTCCTATCACCCTCTTTATGAAGGGCTCCCCGCTTACATTTCGCGGGGGATGGAAGACGATGATATCCCCTCTCTTGGGCTCGGAGAAGAGGTAGGCCAAGTGCCTCGTCACCACGAGCACCTGCTCTCCGGTTCGGAGATTGGGCTCCATGCTCTCCCCGCTCACCACGTATCTTACGACCGCAAACCTGCTTATGAGGAAGATGAGGAGGGCGAAGGCCAGAATCCCCACAAAATCCCGAAGGAGCCTCCGTCCCGGAGATCCCATCCCGCCCTCTTCTTATAAGCTTACTCGAATTCCCCTCGGGATTGAGCTATGAGGATGAGAGCGGGAATTCCGAGAAAGAAGAGGGAGAGGATGGCGCAAATCCCCCCGGCCAGAGCAAGCCCGAACCTCCTCCTCTGAAGCGCCGCGATCCCTCCGGCGACCGCCACCCCTCCCAAGGCCAGAGAGGAGATCCCTCCGGCGATGAAAGCACCCCTCAAAATCCCGGAGATCTCCGGGGTCATGGGGATGGAATCCGGAGGGGGCGTTTGGAGGAAGGAGAGGAAGATGTCGGGAAGCGCCAGGAGGATGATCCCCGGGATTATCCCGGCGGCGCCCGAGATTATGGAGAGAACCCCTCCCGCCGTGAGCTTTCCGGAGCGCTTTGCCGGAAGGGGGCCTTTGATGAAGATCTGTTCGGCGCAGGGGCGGCAGTAGAGCTTCCCTCCGACCTCCACCTTGCAGTCGGCGCAAACGGCCCGCCCGCAATTCACACATGCTCCCACGCCCTCGGCTTCGGGATGAAAGTAGCACCTCATCCCTCACCTCGCGAATTCATTTCTCTTGAGGACGGTGAAGATCACGGCCAGAACCCCCAGAGGAGGAAAGCAGAAGGCGGAGAGGATCGAGCCGGCCAAAGCTAAAGGCCAGAACTTCTGCTTCAGAGCGTAAACCCCTCCCACGACGGCCAGCCCCCCGCTTATGATGAAGATCGCGGCGAGAGGCTCCACGAAAGCCCTTACGAGAGGATGCAGAAGCGGATTCGCGTGAGCTCCCGCCGCGAGGTTGATTCCCACGATGATCCCCACAGCCCCCGCGATCGCGCAGAAGATCCCCGCGGCCGCAAGCTCTCCCGGCCGAAATCCGGCCTCAGAGCAGGTGGGGCAGAGGATCCTTCCTCTCCTCTCTTGAAGGCATTCCTCGCATACCGCCTTCCCGCACTTCGTGCAAGTTCCGAGCGCCTCCCTCTCCGGATGAAAGAAGCATTTCATCTTCGAAATGAGGAGGGCTTAGGCCGGAGGATCGCGGGCTCAGAGACGGCGGTACTTCCTCTTCCCCTCCTCGTAGAGATCCCCGCCGTACATATCGTTTATCACCGTGACGGGGAAGTCCTCCACCTCGATGAGGCGCAGGGCCTCCGGCCCCAGATCCTCATAAGCCACGATCTCCGCCCTCTTTATCCGCTTTGAGGCTATAGCCCCCCCTCCCCCGAGAGCCGCGAAGTACACGGCTCCGTACTTCTTTATCGCCTCCTTCACCGCCTCCGATCTCAGCCCCTTCCCTATCATCCCCTTAAGGCCCGCCTCCAGAAGCCTCGGGGTGTAGGGGTCCATGCGGCCGCTCGTCGTGGGGCCGGCGGCTCCTATCACCTGCCCGGGTTTGGCCGGAGATGGGCCCATGTAGTAGATGATCTGGCCTCTGATATCGAAGGGAAGGGATTCGCCTCTCTCCAGAGCTTCGACCATTCGCTTGTGAGCGGCATCTCGCGCGACATACAAGACGCCGCTTATGAGCACCTGATCTCCCGCCCGAAGCTCCCTCACGACCTCATCGCTCAAGGGGGTTTTTATCCTCTTCATTCCCGCCTCCTTACCTCAGAGTGCCCTCGTAATGAGCGGTGAGCTGACGCTCCTTGACGTGCTTGGGGGTGTAATCGGGAAGGAGCATGGGGGAGATGCGATCGGTCACGATCCCCGCCTCCTCGAGCTCCCTCTCATATCGCTTCACATGCTCCAAGGTGAGGCGTCCGAGCTTCGTGCTCTTGGCGTTCTGAGCCGCGTAAATCCCGGCCCTCCTTCCGAAGACGTGAAGCTCCAAGGTGGAGTTGCCCATGAGCCTGTTCCTCCCGTGAACCCCTCCCGAGACCTCTCCCGCGCAGTAAAGGCCGGGGACGTTGGTCTCGCACCTCTCGTTTATCTCCACCCCTCCGTTCTGGTAGTGCAGGGTGGGGTAGGTGAGGATGGGCTCCTTATCTATCTCTATTCCGAATCTCTTGAACTGCCGGTACATGGCGGGGAAGGCGTTCTTGGTCGTCCCCTCTCCGTGAAGGATGTCTATGAGAGGGGTGTCGAGCCAAACGCCCACCCTGCCCCAGGGCGTCACGATCCCGTTTCCCCTCTCGAGGCACTCCCTTATATAAGCCGCCGCCTCGACGTCTCTGGGCTCCAGAGGATAGACGAAGAGCTCTCCGTGTTTGTTCACGGGCTGAGCTCCGAATCCCCTTATCTTCTCGGTGATGAGGAATCCGGCGATCTGCTCCGGGAAGACGGCGCCGGTGGGGTGGTATTGAACCGAATCCATGTGGAGGAGCTTCGCTCCCGCGCGATAGGCCATCACCACCCCATCGCAGGTGGCCCCATAGTGATTTGTGGTGGCGAAGCCCTGAATGTGAAGCCTTCCGAACCCTCCGGTCGCCAGAACCACGGATTTGGCCCGAACCACATAGTACTCCTCGGTCTCCAAATTGTAGAGGATCGCTCCGGCGCAGCGCCCCTCCTCATCCAAAATGAGCTCGACGGCCGGCATGAATTCGAGAACCGTGATCCAATCGGGGTGATTTCGAACCTCATCGGCGAGCACTCTCATCTGCATCGCTCCGGTGTAATCGCGGCAGCAGTGCAATCTCCTCCGGCAGGCCCCTCCTCCGGCGGCGGTGAGGTAGTAGCCGTCCGGAGTTTTATCCCACATCACCCCCCACTCCTCAAGCCACTTTATCGCCATGGGGGCTTCGGTCACCAAGATCCGCACGAGCTCCGGCTTGTTGTCGAAATGCCCTCCTCCTATGGTGTCCAGGAAGTGAAGAACCGGAGAATCCCCCGGATTGGTCGCGGCCTGAGTTCCCCCCTGAGCCATCATGGTGTTGGAATCGCCCAAGCGGAGCTTGGTGGCCAAAATCACCTTCGCTCCCTCTCTCATCGCCCATATCGCCGCCTCGCACCCCGCCCCTCCCCCGCCTATGACGAGGACATCGGTATCGTAATCCACCTTCTCAAGATCGAATTTATCCGGATCAATTCTCGAGTGAGATTCGAGGAGATCCGCAACCTCCGAGACCACAAGCTCCCCCTTGTTGGGCCCCACTCTCACCGGCCTTTTGGCTTCGGGCTTGTAATCCGGATGGAATTTGGTCAGAACCTCCTTCCTCTCCTCCTCGCTCATCGGGGGATAGACCACCATCCCCTTGGTTTTGGCAAGCTCCGCTCTCTTGGGCCTCGTCTCCTCTACTTTCCTCAAGGACTCCTGCATGTATTCGGGATACATGCCCTTTACCCCCCTTCAGGTTATCTCGAAGTTTATCTCCCTCTTGTAGTAGAGCTCTCGAAGCTCATCCCGGCTTGCGTGCATGAGCTTATCAAGCTCCTCGTCGTACTTCCCCTCCTCGATCTCCTTGATCCTCTGCTCCAAGAAGGCGACCTTCGGGGAGAGGTATTTGCCGTAAAGCCTCTTCGCCAGAAGCCCCACATTGTAGTGAACGATCTCCGCCGGACATCTCATGGCGCAGAGGCCGCACATTATGCAATCGAAGGAGAGATCGGCCGCTTTGGCTATATCCCCCTTCTTTATGGCCTGAATGTAATCCATGACCTCAAGCTCCTGAGGGCAGACCTTGGTGCAGGTGTTGCAGGCGACGCAGCGGAAGACCTCCGGGAAGATCTTCTGGAAGGTGGTGATGTCGGGCGCAAGCTCCTCTATGTTGTAAACGGGCTTTTCGGCCGGAACGAAGGGGATCTGAACTATGTACATTCCGGGCTGAACTACGGTCTGGCAGGCAAGCCCCCCGTAGAGCTTGTGATCTCCCGGAAGCCTGTAAACCGTGGCGCAAGCTCCGCAAAATCCCTCCCTGCATCCGCATCCCCGCTTGAGCTGATATCCCGCGTACTCCAGAGCTCCCATGATGGTGGAGCCTTCCGGAACTTCGTACTTCTTCCCGAGAATGTACACGGGAATGAGCTTCATCTCGGGCGCGACCAGCACCTCCTCTCTCCTCTCCTCCATCGCCCTTCACCTCCTTCGAAGATCAGGAGACGGGCGCGAGAAGCGCTTCAAGCTCCGCCACGAGCTGATCGTCTTTGAAGTGGCGCAAGCTCATCGCTCCGGACGGGCATCCCGCGCCGCAGGTGCCGCATCCCTTGCACAGAGCCTCGTTGACCTCAGCGACCCTCCTTCCGTCCTTCTCCACCACCTTGACGGCTCCGAAAGCGCAGAGGGATTGACAGGTTCCGCATCCGCTGCATATCTCCTCATTGACCCAAGCCACCGTGGGCTCCAAGATCACCTTCCCCTGTCCGATGAGGGAGAGAACTCTGGCCGCGGCCGCCGAGGCCTGAGCCACCGTATCGGGTATGTCCTTGGGGCTCTGACAGCATCCGGCGACCAAGATGCCGTCGGTGGGAGTGGCGACGGGATCGAGCTTGGGGTGCCGCTCCAAGAAGAAGCCGTCCGCCTTCCTCCCCACGGAGAAGATGCGGGCCACCTTCTCGGCATCGGCTCTCGGCTCCATGGCCGGGCAGAGGATCACCATATCGACGGGAACGCGGAACACCTTTCCGCTCAGGGTATCGGCGGCGAAGACCACGAGCTTCTTGGTCTCCGGATCTTCGACCACCTTGCTCACCTTGCCTCTTATGAAGATCACCCCCTCTTCGGAGAGCCTCTTGTAGAACTCCTCAAATCCCTCTCCGAAGCACCTCATATCGATGTAGAATTCGAAGACCTCAACTCCGGGAAGCTTCTCCTTCAGGAGGTGAGCGTGCTTCAGCGCGTACATGCAGCACACGCGAGAGCAGTATTCGTGGTAGTTCTCATCTCTGCTCCCCACGCAGTGAATGATGGCGACGGATTCGGGCTTCCTTCCGTCTTTGAGGACGATCTCCCCTCCGGTGGGCCCGGTCGCGTTGCTCAAGCGCTCGAACTGCAGGGCCGTGATCACGTTATCGTACTTCCCGTAGCCGTATTGAGGAATGCGCGCCGGATCCATAAGATCGTATCCCGTGGCCAGGATTATGGCTCCGGCATCGACCTCTACGATCTCGTCTTTCTGCGAGAAATCTATGGCTTTGGGCTCGCAGAACTTAAGGCAAGCTCCGCACTTCTTCCCCTCCGATTGAATGTAAACGCAATGCTCCTTATCGATCACCGGAACGTTGGGAACGGCCTGCGGGAAGGGGCGGTAGATCACCTTCCTCTTCTTGAGCCCCAAATCGAACTCGCTGTCCACCTTGAAGGGGCATTTCTCCTCGCACATCCCGCAGCCCGTGCACTTCTTCTCATCCACAAATCTCGCCTTCTTCCGGATCTTCACCTTGAAGTTCCCGATGTAGCCGGAGACCTCCTCCACCTCGCTCCAAGTGAAAAGCTCGATGTTGGGATGAGATCCCACCTCGCTCATCTTGGGGGTGAGAATGCAGGCGGAGCAATCGAGAGTGGGGAAGGTCTTATCGAGCTGAATCATGTGCCCGCCGATCGAAGGCTCCCGCTCCACGAGGTAGACCTTGTATCCGGCGTTCGCTATCTCCAGAGCCGCCTGTATTCCGGCGATCCCTCCTCCCACGATCACAACGGCGGGGGTGAAGGGGACGGATTTCACCTCAAGGGGCTCGTTCCTTCGCACTTTGGCGACCGCGGCGGCGACGATCTCCTTCGCCTTCTCGGTCGCCTTCTCCCTATCCTGATGAATCCAGCTGCAGTGCTCTCTTATATTGGCCATCTCGAAGAGGAATTGATTCAATCCGGCGCTCTCGCATACCCTGCGGAAGGTGGGCTCATGCAATCTGGGGGAGCATGCGGCGACCACCACCCCGTTGAGGTTGTGTTCCTTTATATCCTTCCTTATGAGCTCCTGACCGGGGTCGGAGCACATGAAGATGTAATCCCGGGCGACGACCACTCCGGGAAGTTTGGATGCGAATTGAGCGACCGCCGCGGTGTCGACGGTGGCTTCGATGTTCACCCCGCAGTGGCACACGTAAACTCCTATTCTCCTCTCCTCCATCTCCCTCCCTCCTAAATGAGTCCTCTCGCCCGCAGGAGCTCCGAAGCTCCTCCCCAGTTCTCCTCAAATCCGCACTCCCGGGGATCGACCCCGAGCGCCAAAGCCAGAAGCTGGGAGAAGTAGAATATGGGGGTTTTCTCCCTCTGCTTTGAGCCGAGGTTGTAATCGCAGAGAGGGCAGCTCGTGACCACCGCATCCGCCCCGCAGGCTTTCGCCGAGCTCAGGATCGCATCCACCGCATCTTCGACCGCTTCGGGATTCGCCACGATCTGGAAGGATCCGCAGCACTGATTCGAGAAGGGGAAGTCCACCACTTCCGCTCCGAGGGAATCGAGGAGCATGTGAAGTATAAGAGGCCTTTCGGGGGAGTCGATGGCGACATCTTCGGGGCGTATGAGAGCGCATCCGTAGTAGGGGGCGAGGCGCAAGCCTGAAAGCGGCTTTCTCACCTTCTCCTTTATCCTCTCCCATCCCAGCTCCGCGAGGATCTGGAGGAAATGCATCACCTCAACTTCCCCTTCGTATTTCGTCTCCTCTTCGTACATGAAGTCGTTGAGAATCGAGAGCTTCTCCTGATCTCCTCGCATGAGGAGATTGGCTCGAGCCAAGGTGTTGTAGCAGAAGGCGCAGAGCGCCACGACCTCCCTTCCCCCCTGCTCCTTCACCCTTATGAGATTCCTTATCGGAGCGATCTGCCGCATGAGATCATCTCGAGCAAGGGAGAACACCACCCCGCAGCAATTCCACCTGGGAAGCTCCACAAGCTCCAAATCCAATTTGGCGGCGGCCGCAAAAGCCGCCCTCTCCAGATTCCTCGCCTTGGTCTTGAGAGTGCAGCCGGGATAATACCAGAGCTTGCGCGACACTCCCGCCTCCTTTTAAGCCGTGTGCTTTCGAAAAGCCCCCACGAGGGCGATTTGAGGAAGCTCCGAAAGCCTCTCCTGAGGGATCTCCCTCGGCTTTATATAATCGACATTCGATCGCAAGGTGATAAGCCTTATGGCCTCCATGACCCTCGCGATATCAAGCCCTCGAGGACATCGAACCGTGCAGGTGAAGCAGGAAGCGCAGATCCAAGGCGTTCTGGCCTTTCTCAATTCCTCCTCCATTCCAAGCTGAGCGAGGCGCATGACTTGATGGGGGAGGAGATCCATGGAGAACGACATGGGGCAATCTCCCGAGCAGGTGGCGCATTGATAGCAGAGGAGGACATCCTCCCCGCTTATCTCCCTTATCTTCTCGGCGAAGACACTATGCAGCTTCTTCGAGGAAAGCTCCGCGTACACCTCTCCCTCCTCTTCCTGCTCCTCAGAGGATCGCCTCCTTGTGCCTTGCCGCATGGCATTGCAGGTTGACGGCCACCGGAAGGCTCGCTATGTGGCAGGGGAAGGTCTCGACGTGAACGGCGAGCGCCGTGATCCTCCCCCCGAATCCCTGAGGGCCTATCCCCAAGGCGTTTATCCTCTCCAGAAGCTCCCTCTCAAGCTCCGCCACCTCCGGATCCGGATGGGGCTCCCCCACCTTCCGGAGGAGGGCCTCCTTGGCCAGGAGCATGGCCTTCTCGGCCGTCCCTCCGATCCCCACTCCCACGATCACCGGAGGGCAGGGATTGCTTCCCGCTTCATCCACAACCCGGGTCACGAAATCCACAATCCCCTTCCTCCCCTGAGCCGGAGTGAGCACGGTGAACCTGCTCATATTCTCGCTCCCCCCGCCCTTGGGGGCCACGGTTATCTTGATGCGATCCCCCGGAACGATCTTGGTGTGAATCACGGGAGGGGTGTTGTTTCCGGTATTCACCCGAGCTGTAAAGGGCCTTGTGACCATCGAGGGGCGCAAATACCCCTCTTTATACCCCTTCCCCACTCCCTCCTCGACGGCCTTGTAGAGATCGCCGCCCGTTACATGAACCTCCTGCCCTATTTCCAAGAACACGACGGCCGTTCCGCAATCTTGGCATATGGGGATCCTCTCCTCGGCGGCGATCCTCGCGTTCTCCAGGATCTGATCCAAGATCTCCCTTCCCAAAGGCGATTCCTCGCGCTCTCTGGCTTGCTTCAGGCTTTCGATCACATCTTCTCCGAGGAAGAAGTTGGCCTCCTGGCAGAGGCGCGCCACGACCTCGGCTATCTCGGAGGCGGAAATCTCCCTCATCTTCGGCCCTCCGCTCAGCAGGGGATTTCCATCTTTCGGACGAGCTCTCTCACCGCTTCGGCGGACCTCCGGAGAGCTTCAAGCTCCTCGGGGAGGAGCTTTATCTCGACGATCTCCTCCACGCCGTTCTTACCGAGCTTGACCGGAACTCCGGCGCACACGCCCTTTATTCCGTATTCGCCGTCGAGGTAAACGCAGCAGGGCAGAACCCTCTTCTCGTCGAGGAGAATGGCTTCTATCATCTCGGCGACGGCGGCTCCGGGAGCGTAGTAAGCGCTTCCGGCTTTGAGCAGAGCTACGATCTCCCCTCCTCCTTTTATCGTCCTCTCCACTATTCGATCTATGGTCTCCTTGGGAAGGAGTTCGGTTACCGGAATTCCGTTCACATTAGCCAATCTGGGGAGGGGAACCATTTGATCTCCGTGCCCTCCCAGAACCATAGCGTGAACATCTCGAACCGAAACGCCCAGAGCTTCGGCGAGGAAGGTTCTGAATCGAGCCGTATCCAGAATTCCCGACATCCCCATCACCCTGTTGCGGGGAAAACCGCTTGTGTGGAGGGCGAGCTGAGTCATGGCATCGAGAGGATTTGTGATCATGATGAGAATGCAATCGGGAGAGTATTTGACCACATTCTCGACTACCTCCTTCACGATCTTCATATTGGTGAAGAGGAGGTCATCCCGGCTCATTCCGGGCTTCCTCGGAACCCCGGCGGTTATGGCCACGATTTGAGATCCCGCGGTATCCTCGTAATTCTGCGTTCCCACAAGCTTCGTTTCGAAAGCCCTCACGGCGCCGCTCTGCCACATATCGAGGGCCTTCCCCTGAGGAAGGCCTTCGACGATATCGACGAGAACGATATCGGCTATATTCTTCTCGGCGAGGCGATCCGCGATGCTCGCTCCCACCATTCCGGCTCCGATAATCGACACTTTCGCTCGCATCTCTCCCGCCTCCTCCTTACTTTATTACTCCTTCGCTATTACGGCGAGCACAGCCTTCGCTTCGACCGTATCGCCGGGCTTATAATTTATCGCTTTGACCACTCCCCCCTCCGGAGCGGGGATCATGTTCTTCATCTTCATAGCCTCCAAGACCACAACCGGATCTCCGGGCTTCACCCTATCTCCTTCTTTCACCTTGTATTCGATGATGACGCCCGGCATGGGGGCGAGAACCTCAACCCCTCCCGCGGGAGGGGCTTTGACTTCGGCCGGCGCCTTGGATTCGACTTTCGGCTCGGGCTTGGCCTCCGCTTTCGTTTCGACTTTCGCCTCGACCTTGGGAGGGGCCGTGATGGTGATGGCCGGCCCTCCCTCCGCCGGCTCCACCTCCACCTTGAAGTACTCCTCGTCGACGAAGACGTGGAACGTCCTTATTCCGGGCCCTTTGGCCGGAGCTTCTTTCTTGGGCTTCTCGACGAGCTCTCCTCTCTTTGCTTTGGCTATGAGCTCATCTTCTCGCTTGATATCCTCGAGGGTCTTGGGCTTCTCGGTCGTGGGCGGAAGAGGCCCTTTGCCGTACTTGTACTTCACGAAGGCAAGTCCCGTCGTGGGATAGAGGGCGACGGTGATGGCGTCCTCCTCCTTATCGCTTATGCCCTTGATGGCCTCCCACGCCTTCGGCATCTCCGGCTCGAGGATATCGGCCGGGCGGCAGGCGATGGGCTCCTCTCCTCTCGGATAGCCTTTGAGCACCTGCTTCTGGATTTCGGGATCTATGGGAGCGGGAGGCCTTCCGTAAAGGCCGTAGCAGTAATCTTTGATCTCATCGGAGACCATCTTATACCGGCCGAACAGCACATTGAAGACCGCCTGTATTCCCACGATCTGGCTCGTGGGGGTTACGAGAGGCGGGTATCCGAGCTCCTTTCTCGTTCTGGGAAGCTCTTCGAACACCTCCTCGAGCCTGTCCAGAGCGTTGGCTTGGCGCAGCTGAGCGATGAAATTGGAGGTCATCCCTCCCGGAATCTGATACCGGAGGACTCTCGTGTCTATCACCGCCATCCTCGTCGTGTCGAGGAAGTCCCTGTACTTGATCGCGAGCTCTTCGAGCTTCTGCCCGATCCTGAAGATGAGATCGAGATCCAATTCCGGATCTCTCTCCGTTCCCTCAAGCGCCACCAAAATGGGCTCCACAGCCGGCTGAGAGGTTCTGAGAGCGAAGGGAGCGAGAGCGCAATCTATGATATCCACCCCCGCCTCGACGGCTTTGAGATAAGACATGGATGCGAGGCCTGCGGTGTAATGAGAGTGAAGATCTATGGGAATGCCTTTCAATTCCTCCTTCAGGGCTTTTATGAGCTCGTAGGCGTCGTAGGGGGCGATGAGCCCGGCCATATCCTTGATGCAAATGGAATCCGCTCCCAAATCCACCAAGGTCTTCGCCTTCTTTATGTAGTACTCGAGATTGAATACCGGCCCGCCCATTCTGCGCTCGGTGAGGGAGTAGCAGATCGCGCCCTGAACGTGCTTGCCCACCTTCTTTATGGCCTTATATGCCGCTTCGTGATTTCGCTCATCATTCAGAGCGTCGAAAACCCGGAAGATATCAATTCCGACTTCCGCCGCTTTGTAAATGAAAGCTTCGAGCACATCATCGGGATAATTCCTGTATCCCACGAGGTTCTGCCCTCGCAGGAGCATCTGGAGTTTTGTATTGGGCATGAGTTTTTTGAGACGCCTTACCCTATCCCAAGGATCTTCGGCGAGATATCTCGTGCAGACGTCAAAAGTGGCCCCGCCCCAAACCTCCATCGAGTACCATCCCACCTTATCCATTTCGGGGGCGAGGATCTCCATATCCTCTATTCGAAATCTGGTGGCTATTGTGGATTGATGCCCGTCTCTGAAGGTGGTGTCGCAGATCTTAACGGGATTTTTGGCCTTTTTCTCCTCTTTTTGCTTCTCCCTCTCCATATGCCTCCTTCCCTCCTTTTATCTTGAAGTTATTCTCCTCTGCCACAAAAGGCGAAGATGCATGATTTCATCTCTTCCCGACAAAGCCCAAGGATGAGGGGGAGGGGAGACGGGGCGATATCTTATGATTCCGAGGCGAGCTCTGCTCTCCTCTTCCAGATAAGCTGCTATCGCTCCTGCTATGGCGGCGATGATCTTCTCCCTCATCTCTCACATGGGTATGCAGCCGTGTTTCTTGGGAGGTCTCGTCTCTCGTTTGGTGCAGAGGAATTCGAAAGCTTCGATGAGCCTGGGCCTCGTCTCCCTGGGAAGGATCACGGCATCGATGTAGCCGCGCGAAGCCGCGATGTAGGGATTGGCGAAAAGGCTTCTGTATTCCCTCACCTTCTCCTCTTCCTTCGCTTTGGGATCGGGGGCTTCTCTTATCTCCTTGCGGAACACGATGGCGGCCGCCCCCTCGGGCCCCATAACGGCTATCTCCGCGGTGGGCCAGGCGAAAACCATATCAGCCCCGAGATCTTTAGAGCACATCGCGAGATAAGCTCCCCCGTATGCTTTGCGAACGATCAAAGTGACCTTAGGAACGGTGGCCTCGGAGTAGCACCAGAGCATCTTCGCGCCGTGCCTTATGATTCCCTTCCACTCCTGATCGGTTCCGGGAAGATATCCGGGAACATCGACGATGGTGAGAAGGGGGATGTTGAAAGCATCGCAGAACCTTATAAAGCGAGTCGCTTTATCCGAAGCATCGACATCAAGGCATCCGGCAAGCCAGGCCGGCTGATTCGCGATTATCCCTATCACCCTTCCGTTCAATCGCGCAAAGCAGACTATTATATTTGGGGCATAGTGTTCATGTGGTTCGAAGAACTCTCCGTTATCCACAATAGATCGAATGAGCTCTTTCATATCGTAGCTCTCATCGGGCTTATCAGGAATGAGATCATCGAGTTTCGGATCAATTCGGGAGGGATCATCAGAGGGCTCCACATAAGGAGGATCCTCCATGTTATTTTGCGGAAGATAAGAGAGGAGCTTTTTCACCTTTTCTATGGCGTCCTGATCGTTCTCGCAGGCGAAATGAGCGACGCCGCTTTTCACATTATGAGCCATCGCGCCGCCGAGATCCTCGAAGGTGACCTCCTCTCCCGTCACCCTCTTTATCACTTCGGGCCCGGTGATGAACATATAGCTTGTTCCCTTCACCATGAATATCCAGTCCATCATCGCCGGAGAGTAAACCGCTCCTCCGGCCGTGGGCCCGCAGATGACGGCGATTTGAGGGATGACGCCGGAGTAAATGGAATTGCGGTAGAAGATCTGACCGTAGCCTGAGAGGGCGTCCACCCCCTCTTGAATTCGAGCGCCTCCGGAATCGTTAAATCCTATAATCGGGCATCCGACTTTGGCCGCGAGATCCAAGATCTTGCAGATCTTCTTGGCGTGCATCTCCCCCAAAGTTCCTCCCATGGAGGTGAAATCCTGCGCGAAAGCGCAGACCATCCTCCCGTTGACCGTTCCGTATCCGGTTATAACTCCATCGGCGGCGATATCCCTCTGGGGCATGTCGAAGAAGGTGCAGCGATGTTTTACGAAGAGATCGATCTCCCTGAAAGTTCCGGGATCGAAGAGGAGTTCAAGCCTCTCCCGAGCGGTCAATTTCCCGCGCTCGTGCTGGCGCTGGATCTCCTTGGGGCCTCCCATCCCCTTCTCTTTTCTCTCCCGCTCGAGGAACTCCCGGATCTTTTCGGCAGTGGTCTCGGCCATAAGCTACCCCTCCGAGAAGCAGAGAGTTTTCGATCGAAGGGCTCTTCGGCTGAAGTCGCGCTTCCGAGGAAGATCCCGCAAGCTCAGCATGAGGCTCTCCTTCGGCCACTTTAATTTCTTATCATCGACGGATAAGCTATGTCAACTTCTCGGAAGGCCTTGCGCGGATGAGGGGGATCGTGAATCCTAAAGGGAGGTGGCGGGGAAGATCGCCTTCGTGGATTTCGACGGCACCCTTCATGACTCTGATCGGAAGTACGCCCGGAAGCTTGAGGGCGTGATACCGGGCCTTGGAGGGGAGGAGCTCTGGAGGGCCTACCTCTCCTTTCATCGAGAGAGAGTTCATCGCCTCTACCCCGAGAGGCATGATGACATCTCATTTCAAATCGAGATGCTCTTGAGGGAGCTCGGGATCCGGGTTCGTCCCGAAAAGATCTCGGAGATCGTTCGTCGCTTCAAAGAAGCTCAGGAGGAGTGCTGGGAGGATCCCGAGCTCTTCCCCGATGCGATCCCCTTCCTTCGGGAGCTCAAGAGGAGGGGGTATAGGATATGGCTTTCGACGGGAGAGCACGGAAGGGAGAAGGCGGAGGGGGTAGAGAGGCGGCGGGGGAGAAGTTCTTCGAGAAGGCCTTCGATAGGGAGCTCGGGGGAATGAAGGGAGATCCCGAGTTCTTCCGGAGGGCTCTCCTCCTCTCCGGCTCCTCCCCTCAAGATGCCGTGAGCTTGGGGGACAGCCCTTATCACGATATAGCTCCGGCTTCATCTCTGGGAATTCGGACGATCTGGCTCAACAGGGAGGGGAGGGCTTATCCTCCGGATCTCCCCAAGCCCGATCTTGAGGTGAGGGATCTCCTTGAGGCTTTGAGTTTCCTGCTCTGATTTAAAGCTTCAGGCGAAGGCCGAAGAGCTTTATCGCGTTCTCCGTCGTTCGAATCGCCGCCTCTTCGATTTGAATTCCCTTCAGTGAGGCCACCGCTTCGAGAACCCTCCTCGCATCCGAAGGGCGGGAGGTGAATTCATGAGGAGTTCCTCTCGCGTAAACCACGGGAGAGTCCGTCTCCAGAAGGAGCTTGTCAAGAGGGGTTTCCTTCGCCACCCTCCGGTGCTCCTCGTGGTAGAGAACGGCGGGAGAGCAGGAGAAGAAGTAGCCCTCGCGAAGGGCTTCTCGCAGGACGTTGAGAGGGCCGGTGTACCAGTGGAAAACGGCCTTTCTGATCTTTTTGCTCTTGGTCAATTCGAAGGCATCCCTCCAAGCATAACGAGAGTGGATGATCACGGGCTTTTCAGATCTCCTCGCAAGATCCAGAATCGCCCCGAACACCTCTCTCTGCCTCTCCTTTCCCACCCTCCCCACCAGGCTTTTGACGTAATCCAGTCCCACCTCGCCTATCGCGACGGCTTCTTTTATATGAGCTTCGAGGAACGAAAGCTCCTCCTCCACATTCGCTTCCGGAAGGCTCCAAGGATGAAGGCCCAGAGCCGGGAAGATGAAGGAAGGGTGTCTTGCCGCAAGCTCCAGAACTTTCAGATTCGAGGGGATATCGGATCCTACCGCCACGATGGCGATAACGCCGGAGCTTTTCGCCTCTTCGATCGCCCTCTCGACATCCTCTATCTCGTCGAGATGAGCATGAGTATCGATGAGGGGGAGAGCCATGCTCTTCAGATCTGCATGATCTGAAGATCGGCTGCGGTTCTCACCTCTCTCTCAAGATCGGCGATGGCGATGGTTCTTATGGGAGCTATGAAGTAGTAGGCGATGGAGGTGAAGAGGGTGAGGCAGCGATCGTCGAACATGGTGCCGGCGGCGTCGGGCTGATGAGAGCGGATGAGGACGTTCTTTCCGAATCTCCTCATCAGCTCCTCGAAGTAATCGCGGCCGAAGCGGGGCCTTCCGGTGAAGGGATCTACTCCGAGGGAGAAGCCCGGGCTTTCCCTCCAATCCCCCCATGTTATCTGCTGCCATTGCTCGCTCCCGGGGGCGATGTTGTTTATCTCCTCCAAATTCGGGACATCCGGAAGAGCTCCGTGAAGGGCGATGATCCCGTTGGGAGCCGTGGCGACCAGAGGCAATTTGGAGAGCACCCTCCCGTAAAGCTCCTCGAGTTCCGGATCGAGGCTATCCCAGAAATCCGCCGGGGAGAATCTGAGGATCTTCCTCCCCTCGTGATTTCCCATGAGCAGGAAGATCCTCTCCGGGTTCTTGAGCTTCTGGAGCAGGAGATAGGTGATGTTCTCCCGAGATGCGGGACCTCTATCCACGTAATCCCCCAGGAAAACGAACTTAATTTCCTCCGGGGAGAACTTCTCGAAGATGGTCTTGGTCGCTTCGAAATCCCCGTGAGTATCTCCCACGAAAATCACCCTTCCTGAGGCTTCGAGTTTTATCAATTTCTCTTCCCTCTCGAAGATCTCCTCCGCTTCCAAAAGCAAATTCCGCTCCTCTTCCTTCCTCATCTCCTCTCTCCCTTCCTCCTTCTTTTATACACCTTAAAGTTGCGACTGCTGTGAACCAGATCTCGTCTCCTCTTCTACCCAGTCGAGGTAGGGCTCATACCCTTGGATGATGGGAAGAGCTATGATTTCCGGAACCTCGTAGCTGTGAATTTCGCGCACGATCTTCACAAGCTCCGGAAAGAGAGGAGATCTCGTTTTCACAAGGAGGAGGACTTCTTCGGCCTCCTCTCTCCTCCCCTTCCACCAGTAAAGAGATCTCATTCCGGAGATTATATTCACGCAGGCTGCCTTCCTCCGATCAAGAAGCGCTGAAGCGATCCTCTCGGCCTCCTCGATATTTGAGGTCGTGATGAAAACCACGATCTCCCGTTCCTCTCGCATCATCTCCCCTCCGCCAAAAAACAAAGGGGCAGATCCCCCGAGGGGATCTGCCCCTTTATCCTCTCAGGCGGCTATTTTAGATCCTGCGGCGAGCCGCCACCACGATCAGGGAGATGGCGATCACCGCTCCGATGATGATCGCCGCGATGCCCCATCCCGGAACGGCCGGCTTCGGGGCGGGAGGCGCGGGCTCGGTGACGAAGTAGAGGGTGGGGCTCCACTCGCTCACCGAGGTGATTTCGGGAGAGCTCACCTCTTTCACCGAGCGGACGCGCCAGAAGTAGGTGGTGTCGTAATCGAGAGCGGTGTTGCAGAGCCACACGGTGGTGGTGATGCGCTCGCCCTTTCCGGGCTCGCCGACCACGAAGGTTCCGGCGGCGAAGGTGGGATCGGTCGCGATCTGAATCTCATAGGCCGTAGCACCCGGAACCGCCGGCCAGCTGAACACGGGCTTCACTCTCACATTAGCGGCGCCGGGAGCCGGGCTTATCCTTCCGGCGGCAACGGCCGTGGTCATGGTGTCGGCGGTGAAGGGAGCCGGAATGGCGGTGGCGAAGCCCCAGGTATCAGACCAGAGGCTCTTCACCGGCTCGACCACCCTCACGCGCCAGTAGTAGTGAGTTCCGGCGCTGAGGTCCGTCACATTGTAAGTGGTTTCGGTCACGTTGGCATCATCGACTACAAGCTTGGTGAAGGCCTCATCGGTGGCCACCTGCACGTGATACTTGGTGGCTCCGCTCACGGCCTTCCAGGTGAGGGTGGCGGAGTCGGTCTTCTCCACCGCCGCACCGTCGGCCGGAGATTCAAGCTCGACCTTCACACCGGAGAGGGTATCGGTGTAGGTGACGATGCCCGGCTGACCGCCATCCGCAGGATCGGCTATGGAGTAGAGGATGTTGGAGCCAGCGAGGTATACAAGACCTTGCAGCTTGGCGTTCGTGGGCAGGCCCTCGGCTACCCATTCGAACACCGGTCCGGCGATCCTGTTTCCGGCATCATCGGTCTTGATGTCGGCCGTGGGATTCAGGGATCTCAGGACGCCGGGCTCGTTGCCGGAAGCGTTGTCGCTTGCCGCGTAGAGGGTGCCGTCGGCGGCGATCACAATTCCGGTGATGCCGCTTCCGAGCGCCGTCACGCTCTCAGCTTTGTAGTCATCCGCCGCATTCGGAACGGGAAGGAGCTGCACCCACTTCTGCTTGTTCATATCCTTCTCGGGATCGATGACGCAGCGCCAGATACCTTCACCAAGCCGCCACTTATTATCAACCTTAATGGCTCCTTCAACTTCCGTAGTCTTCTCTTCACTCTTCTCGCTTGCCGCGTAGATGGTGTGGTCGGTGGCGTACTTGGGGGAGAAGGCGACAAGCGTGTTGCCGGTTATGCCCAGCTGGTCGGCGGCCTCCTCCGCCGTCACCTGCTCGAAGCTCTTTCCGTCATCTTTGGAGATCCA
>CAYRBX010000005.1:0-1621 GCA_964422695.1 uncultured Dehalococcoidia bacterium | reverse complement strand
CGGCCTCCTCCGCCGTCACCTGCTCGAAGCTCTTTCCGTCATCTTTGGAGATCCACACCTGCCCGTTGCCGGTGCCCACGAGCACCGTCTTATCCTCGGCGTAATTGGGGGAGAGGGCGATGGAGTGAATTGGCGCTCCAATTTCGGCTTCAGTCCAATCTAGAGCGCCGCCCTCAAGCACGGTCACCTTGTAAATCCTCCCGTTGGTGGCGCCCATGAAGAAGGTGTCGGCGTCGACCGGCTCGACCACAGAGATGTGCGCTTCTTCAATCATGCTCATGGGGAGCCGGAGCCAGGTGGCGCCACCGTCATTGCTCTTCCAGATCACATTGTTCGTGGCGTTGATCGCGAGGAATACGGTCTCGGAGACCGCCTCGACACCGGTGAGATCCTGCACCGCCTGGCCGCCTATGCTCTGCCCGCTCACCAAGATCCTCTGCCAGGAGCTTCCTCCATCGGCGGTAAGCCACAAGCTCTCGATATTAGTGTTGGAGTTCTGCGTGAGGAGGAGGAAGGTGGTGGTGCTCACGGCATCGAAATCAACCATCTCCATCGCATCGGGAGCCGTGTCGATGAGGCTCAGCTGGTTGAAGGAGACGGCGCGATCGGTGGAGACGGAGAAGGCGCTCTCAGCTCCCTTGGTGCCCACATACACCTTTCCGGATTCGGCGAAGTCGGGAGCGAGGACAACCCAAGTGTCGTTGGCGCCGCTCGGCTGCTTCTTGGCCTGAATCCAGGAGGGCAGGGAGACGGTGGGATTGGTGCACTTGCTCACGGCCGCAGCGTTGGCATCTCCGGCCACGAGGATTCCGCCGCCCGCATCAATGCTGCACGGAACGAAGCCGCAGTTGAGGTCGGTGATCGTGGAGGCCGTAGGCGCCTCCATGAGGTTCACACGATATACATCTCCGTCATTCTTCTCCTTATTTGCTACGGCTATGTAGACGATCTTGCTGGTCTCGTAATCATCGGGGAAGGCGATCATTCCATACCGAGCCGCAAAGTTTTCGATCTTGGCATCGCTCAAAGTGGCGCCCCAGTTCGCAGCTCCGACCTTCACCGTAAGGATCGTATCGGTCTCATCGGTGCCCAAGGCCACGATGTCTCCCGTGGGAGCCACAGCCACCGCCACGACATCAAGCGAGAGTTCGAGATCCTGAATCGTGCTGCCGCTGAGCTTGTAAACGCTTCCGTACCTGAGTGTCTCTGCGGCACCGTCAATGGAGGTTCCATGCTCAATATCGTACCTGTAGAGAAAAGCCCCACTAATCTCTCCTATCACATCAATAATTCCGGTCTTCCCCGTATCAGGCACTCCGCTTACAATAGTTATTCCAGTTATATCAGTCACAAAGGCAGGCAATCCTTCGACTTTATATTCGCCTTCCAGGATGTAGTTGTTATCAGCTCCGTCTATATTATCAGGAATGCTTATTTGCTTTTCCTCCCCATCGTATTGCATCTTAAGGACAAGAGCTGCTTCGGCATCTTGGGCAAGCTTTACAGCCTCGCTGATCTTGATCTTCACGGGCTCGCCGTTGGGATCGCGACGGGTTCCTATAATGAGATTGCCATCGGCATCGGCGGCGATGGAGGTTATCCACTCGGGGCTCTTTATCTT
>CAYRBX010000004.1:3316-22147 GCA_964422695.1 uncultured Dehalococcoidia bacterium | reverse complement strand
CCGGAATCTCGTGCTCTCCCGCAAGAGGGGGGAGGGGGCAGAATTCCGCCTCCTCTCGACGTGTGAGAATCCCCCTCCCGTGCTCCCCTATGAATTTGAGCCCTCCGGGAAGCTGGAGGCGCTTTCCGGCGGGATTTCGAAGAGCTCGCACGAGATCCTCGATATGCGCTCCCTTGAGCTCCTCGTATCCCCCCAAGATCTCCGAGAGGAGATTGCGGATGAGATGGCGCTGAATGGATGGGTGGAGCTCGGAGAAGCCCTTCGCGTCGATGATCGCCGCTTCATCTTCCCTCCTGACGATCCGGGAGATGGCCTTTCCCACCTCCTCCTGTATGAAGGAGTAATCGAGGGAGAGGGAGGAGGCCGCGGCCGCGAGGAGCTTCTTTATCCCGGGATTCATCCTCTCCATTTGAGGGAGGAGCTCCAAGCGAATTCGATTCCTGAGGGGGGAGAGGGAGAGGTTTGTGGAGTCCCGGCGGGGGGAAAGCCCCCTCCGCGCGCAGAAGGCCTCGGTGTCCTCCCTCCAGAGGCGGAGAAGAGGGCGGATGATGATGAGAGGAGGAAGGTCGGGCTCCCTCCATGTGGAGGCGGGCTCCATTCCCCGAAGCCCCGCAAGCCCGGTCCCCCGAAGGAGGTGAAGGAGCACGGTCTCCACCTGATCGTCGGCGGTATGTCCCAAAGCCACCTTCGAAGCTCCCGTCTTGCTCGCCGCCTCGGCGAAGAAGCGAAATCTCACCGCTCGCGCCGCCTCCTCGAGCGAGAGGCCTCTTCGCAGCTTCTCGCCCCTCACATCCCTCCTCTCCAAGACGAGGGGGAGATTCAACTTCCGCGCCTCCGCCGCGACGAAAGCGGCATCCTCCTCCGCCTCCTCCCCGCGCAGCATGTGATTGAGATGAGCCGCGATGAGCTCTATCCCCAATTCATCTTTGAGCTCGTTGAGGATGTGGAGGAGGCAGAGGGAATCCGGGCCTCCCGAAACCCCGACGAGCACCTTCTCCCCTCTTCTGAGGAGGGAGTGCTCCTCTATGAACTTCCGAACTTGAGCTACGACCTTATCTCTCATGCGAGAGGTGGCAGAGGTCGTTGAGGAGGAGGAGGCGGGGGGCTCTTCCGGGCGAGATCTCGAAGATGCTCAAGCTCCCCTCGTTGAGCCAGATGCGGCGGAAGCAGGAGATATCAAGTCCCAAGAGGGCGCATATGACCATTCTCAAGCAGAAGAAATGCCCCACCACCGCCACCGCTCCCTCAAGCCCGCATGTCTCCCCGAGTATTCGATCAAGGCCTCTTCGAGCGCGATCGTAAAGCTCCTGAAGGGATTCCCCTCCGGGAATCCTCACGCTGTAATCCCCTCCCTCCCAGAACCTCCTCATCTCCTCCCCGTATCGCCTCTTGATCTCATCGACGGAGAGGCCGTCGAAAACCCCTATATCGAGCTCCTTCAGCTCCTCCAGAATTCGAATCTCCACCCTATGAAAGCGATTTATCTCCTCCGCGGTCTTCAGAGCTCTTGAGAGGGGGCTTGAGTAGATGAGCTTTATATCTTCATCTCTCAGAGCGAGGGCCACCGCCCGAGCTTCCCTCCTCCCCTCCTCATCGAGCTCCAGATCCGCCTGCCCCTGGCTGAGGCCCGCTATATTCCACTTGGTCTTCCCGTGCCTTACGAGCAGGAGCTTCATCTCACATCCTCCCGGCCAAGATGATCCTCGTGCGATGAATGGCCTTCGGCTCGGGAAGCCCCAAAGCCGAGGCCACCTGATCCGCCCTCCCTCCCCCCGTGTTGTCGAACCTCAGCCTCATCCCCAAGACGAACTCCTCCTCCCCCCACTCGGAGATCCAGATGTCGTCGATGAGCTGACGGAGATCGTATCTCCGCACCTCCTTATCCCTCATGTGCTCCCAGGGAAGCGTCTTCTTGGAGAGGAGGGCGGCGATGGCCTCCCTCACCTCATCGAGGCTCCTTCCCGCTCTGGGGAACAGGACCTGATATTCCACGAAGCGAACTTGAGATTGGAGGGAGGGAAGCCCCGGCCATATCTCCTGAACTTTGAGGATCCTTATGCCGCGAGGGAGTTGCGCCTGAAGGGCGGAGGAGACGACTTCGGGGGAGATCCTCCGCTCCAGATACACATCCATCATCTCGGCGTGGCTTGTAACTCCCACGGGGAGGGGGGCGGCTATGGAGATCCGCGGCTGCGGATTGAAACCCCCCGAATAAGCAAGAGGGATTCCGGCCCGCCTGAAGGCCCTGTGCCACAAGCGCATGAGATCGAGGTGCGAGATGTACTTCAAATCCCCCTCTTTGGTGAAGAAGATGCGAAGCCTCATCATGCCGTCAGGAAGGAGGTTTTATGATCCGCACCTTCTCTATCTTCACTCCTCTCACTTCGGTGATCACGAAGGTGATATTATCGTACCGGAATTGCTCCCCCTCTTTGGGTATGCGGCCCAGAACGCTCAGAATGAAGCCGGCGATGGTCTCGTAATCCTCTTTGGGAAGCTGAAGGCCGAGCTTCTCGTTGACCTCCTCTATCCTAAGCCCGGCATCTATCTCGAAGGTGTAGAGATCGATGGATTGCACCCTCTTCTGCGTTCTGGAAAGCTCATCTCCTATCTCTCCCACTATCTCCTCGACGAGCTGCTCCATCGTGACAAGCCCGACCGTTCCCCCGTATTCATCGACGACCAAAGCCAGAGGGATGTGCTGCTCCCTCATCTCCGCGAAGAGCTCTCCCACGGGCTTGCTCTCCGGAACGAAATAGGGGGGGCGGGCGAGCTTGGTCACGGGCTCATCCTCTCTGAGCTCTCCGCGAGCCTGAGCCATGAGGACGTCCTTTATCCAGAGAACTCCGACCACATTATCCACGGTCTCGCGGTAAACGGGAAAGCGGGAGTGAGGAGCTTGAGCGAAGGTCTTGAGGAATTCGTTGAAGGTCGTCCCCTCCTCGATCCAGGCGATCTCGGTGCGGGGGGTTATGATCTCCCCCACCTTCCGATCGCCGAAGCTGAATACCCTCTTGGCTATCTCCGCTTCCTCCGCCTCCACCCCTCCCTCCTCCCTCCCCATGGTGATGAGAGCGCATATCTCCTCCTCGGTCACCGGCGCGTAATGTATCGGCGTGCGCCCGGCGTAACGAGCCAATTTGGCGCTCAGGAAGGCGAGCCCTCTCACCACCGGGAAGAAGCAGAAGGTGAAGATCTGCAGGGGCTTCATGTAGAGGAGGGCGAGCTTCTCCCCCGCTCTCGTGGCGGCCGTCTTGGGGATGATCTCGCCGAAGAGGAGAAGGAGGCCCGTGACCGCGAAGGTGGCGATGAGAGCTCCTCTCTCCTGAAAGAGGGAGACGAAGAGCAAAGTTCCGAGAACCGCGGCCGCCGTGTTGACGAGATTATTGCCCAAGAGGACCGCGGCCAGGAGCCTCTCCGGCTCCCTCAGGAGCTTCTCTATACGCGCCGCCTCCTCCACCCCCTTCTCCGCCAGATGGCGCAAGCGGAATCGCTGGAGGGAGAGGAAAGCGGTCTCCGCGCTGGAGAAGAAAGCGGAGAAGAGAAGGCAGAGGACGAGCAGGAGGATGTAGATCAAATTCGAGCCGTCCACTACCCCTTCTTATCCCCCCTCACTTCGAGATAACGCCGAAAATCCGATCTCCTCTTATCTCAAGGAGCTTTGCGGGGAGGATCTCGTTGCAGATCTCCCTCTCGCTTCTCGCGCACACTCTGAGGTAGTTGGAGGTGTAGCCGCTCCAGAGCTCCCCCTCCCTCTCCTCCCACAGCACATCCAGAACTCCGTTCAGGAACCTTTGAGCGAATTCGAGCCATCCGGAGCGGGAGAGCTCCCTTATAAGCTTGCTCCTGCGCTTCTTCTCCTCGTAGGGCACATCATCGGGCATGGAGGCGGCCGCCGTTCCCGGACGAGGTGAGAAGATGAAGGTGTGAATCGAAGCGAATTTCATCTCCCTGCAGAAAGCGAGGCTCTCCTCGAATTCCCTCTCCCCCTCCCCCGGGAATCCCACCATCACATCGGTGGTGATCGCAAGATCGGGAATGAGGCTTCTTGCAAGCTCGACGGCCTTTCTGAACTGATCTGTGGTGTAGGGGCGGCGCATCTTCCGGAGGATCGCATCGCTTCCGCTCTGAAGGGGGATGTGAAGATGGCGGCAGAGCCTCCTATCCTCCCAGAGGGAGAGGAGCTCCTCGGTGAGGCTTTGAGGATGAATGGAGGAGAGGCGAATGCGAGGTATTCGGGTCTCCTTCAAGATGCGGCGGAGGAGATGCGCGAGCCCCCCTTCCGTTCTGTAGCTTCCGATCTGCGTTCCCGTGAGCACCACCTCCTTGTATCCCTCCGCCTCCCTCTCCCTTATGGTAGCAATTATCTTCTGCGGGGGCACATCCCTCTCCCTGCCCCGCACGAAGGGGACGATGCAGTAAGAGCAGAATTGATCGCATCCATCTTGGATCTTGATGAAAGCCCTCGTCCTCAAGCGAGGAGGGGATTTCAAAGCCTCCTCATCCCGGAGATCGAAGATATCCGAGATCCTCAGGGGAATTTCCTCCTTCTCCTTATTTCCGATCACGAGATCCGCTCCGGCCCTCCTGAGCTCCTCCGGCGCCCTCTCGGCATAACATCCGGTGGCGAGCACCAGGGATCTCGGATGCTCTCGCTTCAAACGGCGGATGAGATTTCGGGATTTGCGATCCGCGATATGAGTTACCGTGCACGTGTTGACGATGTACACATCGGCTTCCCCGTCGGGAGGGACGATCTCCGCCCCCAAGCGGGAGAGCCGCCTTCCCAATTCCTCGATTTCGGCCTGATTGAGCCTGCAGCCCAGAGAGGTGAGAGCAGCTTTCATCGGGGAAGGCTCGGATATACATTATAGTCGAAAATGCGGAGCTCGGTGAAAATCGGCCGGATTCGCGGAATTGAGCTTCGCCTGCATTTCAGCTGGCTTTTCATCTTCGTCCTCCTGGCCGCGGCGCTGGCTTTGGATTATTTCCCCTCCTCCTATCCGAACTGGCCTTCCGAAATCTACTGGCTCGCCGGCATCCTCACGAGCTTGCTTATTTTCGCTTGCGTTCTCGCACATGAACTGGCTCACAGCTTCGCTTCAGTTCGTCAGTCGATTCCGGTTTCGGGCATCACCCTCTTCCTCTTCGGGGGGATGGCCAAGATATCGCGGGAGCCCCGGAGCCCCTCCGGCGAGTTCAAGATCGCCATCGCCGGCCCTTTATGCAGCTTCGGCATCGCGGCCCTCTTCGCCCTCCTCTCCCGCCTCTCGCTCTGCATTCCCCTCAAGGCCATGTTCCGCTACCTCTGCTGGATGAACTTGCTCCTCGCGGCCTTCAACCTCCTTCCCGGATTTCCTCTCGACGGGGGGAGGATATTGCGCTCCCTCGTGTGGTGGAGGACGGGGAATTACCTGAAGGCGACTTATGTGGCGCATCTCGGCGGCCGGATTACAGCTTTCGTCCTCATGGGAGGGGGAGCGATCCTCATGTTCGCGACGCGCTCTCTCGACGGCCTCTGGCTCGTGCTCATCGGCTGGCTCCTTCACGCTCTCGCCGTCGGAAGCTACAGGCAGATCAGATTGAGAGAAGCCCTCGCGGGGCTGAGCGCCTCGAGGATCCTGAATCCAAATCCGCCGAGCATCTCCCCCTGGGCGACCGCGGAGAGGGCGCTGGAGGATCTGGGCCTCGCGCCTCCTCCCTGCGCTCTTGTGGTCGATGAGGGGAGGGTGAAGGGGGTTTTGGTTCTGGAGAGGATAAGGAAGATGCCCTCGCATCTCCGCTCCCTCACCTTGGTGGGGCGGATCATGGTGCCTCTCGAGAAGGTGGGGAGGGCTTCCCCCGAAGCCCCTCTCCTCTCCCTTCTCGAGGAGATGGAGGAGAGCGGCGTTCCGGTGACGCTGATCACAAATCCGGAGGGCGAGGTCGTCGGGATCGTGACGAAAGAGGAGATCCTCCGGGCGGCGCGATTCAGAGCGGATCTTTTTATGCGATAATATTCTTGATTCGGCCTTCGGGAGGAAGGGCGGTGAGGAAGGGGACTTGGAAGGTGAAATTGGGGCTCGCTCAGATGCTGAAAGGCGGGGTGATAATGGATGTCACAAACCCGGAGCAGGCGAAGATCGCCGAGGACGCCGGAGCTTGCGCCGTAATGGCTTTGGAGAAGGTGCCGGCGGATATCAGAGCTTCGGGCGGCGTGGCGAGAATGGCCGATCCGGCGGTCATCGAGGCGATAATGAAGGCGGTCTCCATTCCCGTGATGGCCAAATGCCGCATCGGCCATTTCGTCGAGGCGAGGATCCTGGAGGCCTTGGGGGTGGATTTCATCGACGAATCCGAAGTCCTCACCCCCGCCGACGAGCAGCATCACATCTGGAAACATGATTTCAAAGTCCCCTTCGTCTGCGGGTGCAGGGATCTGGGAGAGGCCCTGCGGCGAATAGCCGAGGGAGCCGTGATGATACGAACCAAAGGAGAGGCCGGAACCGGAAATGTGGTGGAGGCGGTGAGGCATATGAGAGCCGTTCAGGACGGCATAAGGAGGCTTCAAAGCCTCCCCGAGGAGGAGCTCGTGGCCGAAGCGAAAGCCCTCGGAGCGCCGCTGGAGCTCGTGCTTGAGACGAGGCGCTTGGGAAGGCTGCCCGTGGTGAACTTCGCGGCCGGAGGGATCGCCACGCCGGCGGACGCGGCTTTGATGATGTGGCTCGGAGCCGACGGGGTGTTCGTGGGATCGGGCATCTTCAAATCCGAAGATCCTCAGAAGAGGGCGAAGGCCATCGTCAAAGCGGTAACCTACTATAAGAATTTCGATATTCTGGCCGAAGCGTCCAAAGGGCTCGGAGAGGCCATGAGGGGAATAGATATCCGCACCCTCTCCGAGAAGGAGCTCCTCGCCACGAGAGGATGGTGAGAGGTCGGATCGGAATCCTCGCCCTTCAAGGCGATTTCGCGGAGCACGCCGCCTCCTTAAAGCGCCTCGGGGTCGAAACCGCTCTTGTGACCTTGCCCGGAGAGCTTGAGGGGGTTTCGGGATTGGTGATCCCGGGGGGCGAATCCACCACCTTCATTCGCCTTATGGAGGAGAGCGGGCTTGATATCGCCGTAAGGAAAGCGGCTCTCTCGGGAATGCCAATCCTCGCCACCTGCGCCGGCATGATCGTCCTCGCGAGAGAGGTTGTGGGCGGGGATTTCGCCCCTCTGGGGATTCTGAACATAGGAGTGCGGAGGAATGCTTACGGAAGGCAGATCGAAAGCTTCGAGGCGGAACTTTCGGTTCCGATCTTCGATCCTCCCTCCTTCCCCGGCGTCTTCATTCGCGCTCCGAAGATCATCTGGGTGGGGGAGGGGGTTGAGATCATAAGCGAGCTCCCGGGAGGGGAGCCTGCGGGAGTGAAGCAGGGGAGGATCGTGGCTCTGGCCTTCCACCCCGAGCTCACCGAAGACCTCCGCTTCCACTCCCTCTTCCTCTCCCTGGTGGAGGAATATCTCGAAGGAGGCGGGGAGGATGCCCAGAGTCGTAGCGGATGATATCGACGCCCTCTTGAACTGCCTTCCTCCTCACATCGCCGAATGCCTGAGAGAGAGGGGGAATCTCGGAGAGCTCCTCGAGGTCGTCATGGATCTGGGGAGGCCTCTTGAAGCTCGGTATACCGATGGGGATGCGATCTTCCCCGATAAGGAGATCACGCGGGAGGATATCGATTACGTCGTCTCGAAGGTGGGGGAGTTCAATGAGGACAACAGAGCCGGCATAGAGCGAACCCTTCATCGGATCTCGGCGATACGAAATCGAAACGGCAGGATCATAGGGCTCTCCTGCCGCGTGGGGAGGGCCGTCTTCGGAACCGTCGAGCTCATAAGAGATCTCGTCGAGAGCGGGAGGAACATCCTGCTTCTGGGATGGCCGGGAGTGGGGAAGACCACCATGCTTCGCGAGGTGGCGAGAGTGCTCGCCGATGAGCTCGGGAGGAGGGTTATCGTCGTCGACACCTCAAATGAGATAGCGGGAGATGGAGATATACCTCATCCGGCCATAGGAAGGGCGAGGAGGATGCAAGTTCCGAAGCCCGCCCTTCAGCATGCCGTGATGATCGAAGCCGTGGAGAACCACATGCCGGAGGTCATCATCATAGATGAGATCGGAACGGAGCTCGAAGCCGCGGCCGCTCGCACCATAGCCGAGAGAGGGGTGCAGCTTATAGGAACGGCGCACGGCAACACCTTGGAGAACCTCATCCTGAATCCCACCCTCTCGGATCTCGTCGGAGGAGTGCAGGTTGTGACCTTGAGCGATGAGGAGGCCAGGCGCAGGGGCGTTCAGAAATCCATTATGGAGAGGAAGCTCCCTCCCACCTTCGATGTCGTGGTGGAGATGATCAATCGCGAGCAGGTGGTGATAAATCACGATGTCGCCGCCGCTGTAGATGCCATATTGCGAGGCACGCCCATACCGGTCGAGGTGCGCTGGTTCGATGAGAGCGGAGCGGTGAGGAGGGAGAGGAGGAAGAAGTACCCCTCCATCCCTCCTCAGCTCCTGAAGGCCGCGGAGGGGGAAGGGGAAGAGGGAAGGGAGGAGGCGAAGAGCGTTCTCGCCTTCGGCATAAGCCGGAGCCGGCTCGAGAAGATAGCGAGGAGAAGGGGCTTTCCCCTCATCCTGACGGATAACCTATCCGACGCCGAGCTCATTCTGACCTCAATGCACTTCTATCAGAAGAAGCCTCCTCTCTTGGAGAAAGCCGAGGAGAACGGGATTCCCATTTACGTGCTCAGGAACGGAACCGTATCCCAGCTCGAGCGGAGCTTGGAGATGATATTCCTCTCCGGGAAGGCCGCCTCGCCGCCCTCCTCAAAGCCCGCTCCTCCTTCCTCCCATCAGATAAGGCCCCCTCTCTTCGCCACCAAGCACGGCTTCCTCACGAGAGAGGAGAGGGAGGAGCTCCTCCGCAAGCTCGGCATCTTCCCCAAATAAGGAGCGGATTGAAGAAGGGGATTTTGATCTGCTTTGAAGGAGGAGAGGGCTCGGGGAAGAGCACGCAGATATGCCTTCTTGCGAGGAGGCTCCGCAGCTTGGATCTGCCCGTGATCTCGGTGGAGGAGCCCGGCACCACGGCGGTGGGGAGGGAGATCGCCCGCTTGGTGAAGGAGGGCGGAGCGCTCCTCCCCCTCACCGAGCTCCTCCTGTTCGCGGCGGCGAGAGCCGAGCTTGTGGGCCGCATCATCATTCCGGCGCTCGAGGAGGGGAAGATCGTCCTCGCCGATCGCTTCAGCCCCTCGACTTTCGCCTACCAGGGCTACGGGAGGGGGGTGGATCTGGAGCTCATCCGCCTCATCGATGAGAAGGCGAGAGGAGGGATAAATCCGGATCTCGTGATACTTCTCGATCTCGATCCCCTCGAGGGGCTGGCCAGAAAGGGGAGGGGGGATAGATTCGAGAGGGAGGAGCTCGATTTTCACATGAGAGTGCGGAAGGGCTTTTTGGAGCTCGCGGCCGCCGATCCCGGAAGGTGGCTTGTGGTGAACGCCTCCCTTCCCCCTCCGCAGGTCGGGGAGATCATATGGAGGCGAGTTCGCGAGCTCCTCCGGGAGAGGGAATATCATGCGCATCACGGGAGGAGAGGCGAGAGGAAGGAGGATTAAAATCCCCTCCCTCCCCTCGGTTCGCCCCACTTCGGAGAGGGCGCGCGAGGCCATCTTCTCCTCTCTCGAGCACCTCCTCCCGAGATGGGGTTCGGTTCTGGATCTCTTTGCGGGAAGCGGGGCTTTGGGGCTTGAAGCTTTGAGCCGCGGAGCCGAGGAGGCGGATTTCGTGGATAGGGATCCCCGATGCTGCAAGGTGATTCGGGAGAATTTGAAGATCTTGGGATTCGAGGGGAGGGGGAGGGTGTGGTGCATGGACGTCCGAAAGGCCGTCTCCTGCCTCTCGAAGAAATACGATCTCATATTCCTCGATCCCCCTTATGATCTCGATCCGAAGGGGATATTGGAGGAGATAGGGAGGAGGCTCGCCAAAGAGGAGACGATCATAATCTTGGAGCACTCGAAGCATTTGAAACCGCCGGAGAGATTTGATAATTTCTTGCTGGCGAGGAGGCTTTCGCATGGAGATACCGAGATCTCCTTCTACAAGATCGGAGATAAGGAGGGCTTTGTATCCGGGAACATTTGATCCCGTGACCAACGGCCATCTCGACATCATAAGGAGGGCGGCCGCTTTATTCGATGAGGTCGTGGTCGGGGTGTACAGAGAGCCCCTGAAGCCCGTCCTCTTCTCCCCCGAGGAGAGGCTCAGGCTGATGAGAGAGGCCATCGCTTCCTTCCCCAATGTACACGCCGAATTGTATTCGGGCCTCACGGTCGATTTCGCCAGGAAGATAAATGCGAAGGTCATCATAAGGGGATTGAGAGCCGGTTCGGATTTCGAGCGGGAATTCGAGATGGCCCTTCTGAACAAGCAGCTCGCTCCGGAGATCGAGGTGATCTGCCTCATGACCGATCTCAAATACCAATTCCTGAGCGCGAGCTCCCTCAAGGAGCTCGCCATGCTGGGAGGAGATGTGAACGAATTCGCCCCACCTTGCGTGGTGGAGGCGTTGAAGGAGAAGCTCAAAAAATCCGAGTAAAGGGGGAGGAGATGGCCTACAAGATCACGGAGGAGTGCATAAGCTGCGGAGCTTGCGAGCCCGAGTGCAAAAACCAAGCGATAAAGGAGGGGGAGACCACCTACGTGATCGATCCGGATAGGTGCACCGAATGCGTGGGATGGTACCCCTCTCCGAAGTGCGCTGAGGTCTGCCCCGTGGACGCCTGCGTTCCGGATCCGGATCGAAGGGAGACGAAAGAGCAGCTTCTGGAGAAATGGCGCAGGCTCCATCCCGGAAAGGAGCCCACGCTCTACTGATCCTTCCGGCCGGAACTTCAAGCTCGGGGGGGTGAGAGGGATTTAGATGGCATCTCGGCGCGAAGGCCTTCTTGTGCTCTTCGACGGAAACGCCCTCCTCTACCGCGCCTTCCACGCCCTCCCTCCCCTCTCCACCCGCACCGGGGAGCCCGTGGGGGCTGTTTACGGCTTCGTGAGCATGCTCCTCAAAGCTCTAAATGAGCTCAAGCCGGCATACTGGGCCGTGGCTTTCGACAGCCCCGGCCCCACCTTCCGCCATCAGAAGTTCGAGCAGTACAAAGCTCATCGCCCCAAGCCTCCCGATGAGCTTCGAAGGCAGACGGAGAGGGTGAGGCGGGTGGCGCAGGCTTTCGGCATACCCAAGGTGGAGCTTGCGGGCTTCGAAGCCGATGACATCCTGGGAACCCTCTCACGGCTGGCCGAGGAGAGAGGCCTTGAGACCATTATCGTCACCGGAGATGCCGATACCATGCAGCTCGTCTCCCCTCATGTGAAGATCCTCCTCCCCAAGCCCAGAAGCTCCTTCGGCGATACCGTTCTCTACGATGTCGAGATGGTGAAGAGGCAATACGGCCTCCTCCCCTCGCAGATCCCCGATTACAAGGCGCTGGCCGGAGATCCCTCCGATAACATCCCCGGGGTTCCCGGGATAGGGGAGAAGACGGCCAAGATGCTGCTCCGGGAGTTCGGAAGCCTCGAGGCCATATACGAGAACCTCCATCGGGTGAATCCCCCGAAGCTCCGCGAGCTCCTCAGAGCTTACGAGGAGAAAGCTCGATTGAGCAAGGAGCTCGCTCTCATAAGGAGAGATCTGCCTCTCGATTTCGAGCCGGAGGAATTCGCGGTCGAGCGGACTTATTCTCGCGAGGGGGCGATCGAGATCTTCAGGGAGCTCGAATTCGTAAGCCTCCTCCCCAAGCTCCCCAAAGCTCCCAAAGCCGTTCTTCCGGCGGGGGAGGAAATTCGCTACAAGGTGGTCGATACCCCCGAAGCGCTTGAGGAGATGCTGGAAGCTCTCTCCCGCTCCCATATTCTGGCTTTGAGCACCGAAGCCGCGGGGCCGGATCTCCTGAGAGCCGAGCTTTCGGGAATCGCCCTCTCCGCAGGTCCCGATTCCAATTGGTACATCCCCCTAAAGCGGGGGGCTCAGCTTCCCCCCTCTCAGGTCATCGAGAAGCTCAAGCTCGTGCTCGAAGATCCGAAGATCTTGAAGGTGGCTCACGACGCCAAACGCGATATGATGGCCTTGTGCAATTGCGGCATCGATATGAGAGAGCCCCTTTTCGACACGATGATAGCGGCTCACCTTGTGGGGGAGAAGGCCTTGGAGCTCAAGAACCTCGCCTTCACAAGGCTCGGAATAGAGCCGGGGCGGGAGGGGGAGGATCGAGCTCGCCGGGCTTGCGCCGACGCGGAGGTCATCTGGAAGCTCAGGGAGATCTTGGAGGCGGAGCTCAGGGAAAAGGGCCTCTGGAGGTTGTTCTCCGAGATCGAGATCCCTCTCATTCGCGTTCTTCTCAAAATGGAGAGGAACGGAATACTCGTGGATGTGAACAAATTGCGGGAGATGTCGCGCCGCCTGAGGGAGGAGCTCTTCCGCCTTGAGGAGGAGATTTATAAGCTCGTCGGATTCAAGTTCAATATAAATTCGCCTCAGCAGCTCGCGCAGGTCCTCTACGAGAGGCTCAAATTGCCTCGCTCCCGGAGGACGAAGACGGGGTACTCCACCGAAGCCTCGGTGCTGGAATCGCTTCGGGGAGCGCATCCGGTGATCGATCTCCTCCTGAGGTACAGGCAGCTTTCGAAGCTCCGCTCCACTTACGTCGACGCCCTTCCGGGCATGGTGAATCCCAAGACCGGAAGGATTCACACCACCTTCCATCAAACCGGAACGGTCACCGGGCGCCTCTCCTCGAGCGATCCCAATTTGCAGAACATACCGGTGCGAGGGGAGGAGGGGGGACGAATAAGAGAGGCTTTCGTGAGCGAGGAGGGCTTTTTGTTCCTCGGAGCCGATTACTCTCAGATAGAGCTTCGCGTTATGGCGCATTTCTCCCGCGATCCGAAGCTCGTAGAGGCCTTCCTCCGCGATGAGGATATTCACGCGGCCACCGCCTCCGAGGTCTTCGGAGTGCCCGTAAATGAGATCACGCCCGAGATGCGAAGGGCGGCCAAGGTGGTGAACTTCGGGGTCATATACGGGATAAGCGAATATGGGCTTGAGCAGGCCGCCGGACTCTCCAGAGAGCAAGCCTCGGAGCTCATTCGGAAGTACTTCGAGAAGTATCAGGGAGTGAAGGAGTACATAGAGAGGAGCAAGCGGCAAGCTCAGGAGAGGGGATATGTGGAGACGCTCTTGGGGCGGCGGCGCTACCTTCCCGAGATGAATTCGCCCAACCCCCAAGTGCGGCAGGCCGCCGAGCGCATGGCCGTGAACATGCCCATACAGGGGACGGCGGCCGAGATAATAAAGATCGCGATGATAAGAATAGATCGGGAGATGGAAAGAAGGGGCTTGCGCAGCCGCATGCTCCTTCAGGTGCACGACGAGCTCCTCTTCGAAGTCCCCGAAGAGGAGCTCTCCGAGATGAAGGAGCTCGTTCCCGCCCTCATGAGCACCGCCTTGGAGCTCTGCGTCCCCCTCAAAGTCGATATCGGAGTGGGGAGGACTTGGGCGGAGGTCAAGGGATAAAAAAACGGTCCCCCGGCACCGGCCTATTTTCCCGAGGGGTCGCCCCCTCAGTATCGTCGGCGCTGGGGCGTTTCACTTCCGTGTTCGGGATGGGAACGGGTGGGTCCGCCCCGCTCTAGGCACCGAGGGACCATAGACTATATTACCACAAAACGGGCCGTTTGACCATCTTGACTTTGCTTACGCCTCCTTGTAGAGTAAAGTATCAGGAGTCGAGCCCAAATGGCGCAACGGTAGCGCGGCCGACTTGTAATCGGCAGGTTGGGGGTTCGAATCCCCCTTTGGGCTCGCGGTGGCGGGGTGGGTGAGCGGCTAAAACCAGCGGGCTGTAAACCCGCCGCCCGAAAGGGCTTCGTAGGTTCGAATCCTACCCCCGCCACCACTCGGAAGAGAAAGCGAGAGCTCGCGCTGTAGCGCTCCTTTATTTCTTTGCCGGAGGGTGAAGGGAGATGGCCAAGAAGGTCTTCGAGAGGAAGAAGCCGCACTGCAACGTCGGAACTATCGGCCATGTGGATCACGGGAAGACCACTCTCACTTCGGCTATCACCAAGATCCTCTCCAAAGTGGGGCTCGCCGAGTACATGCCTTATGAGATGATCGATAAGGCCCCGGAGGAGAGAGCGAGAGGTCTCACCATCAACATCGCGCACATAGAGTACGAGACGGAGAAGAGGCATTACGCTCATATAGATTGTCCCGGTCATGCCGATTACATCAAGAACATGATCGTGGGCGCCGCTCAGATGGACGGCGCCATCTTGGTGGTCGACGCCAACGAGGGTCCGATGCCTCAGACCAGAGAGCACATACTCCTCGCCCGTCAGGTTCATGTTCCCTACATTGTGGTGTTCCTCAATAAGATCGATATGATGGATGATCCCGAGCTTCTGGATCTCGTCGAGATGGAGGTGAGGGAGCTCCTCAAGCAGTACGACTTTCCGGGAGATGAGATCCCCTTCGTTAAGGGGAGCGCTCTCAAAGCCGGCGAGTGCGCCTGCGCCAGCAGGGATTGTCAGTGGTGCGGGCCCATATGGCAGCTTCTGGATGCGATCGATGAGTACATCCCCATCCCGCCTCGTCCCAAGGATCAGCCCTTCCTCCTCCCCATCGAGGATGTGTTCAGCATAAAGGGGAGGGGGACTGTGGTCACCGGAAGGGTGGAGAGAGGAGTTCTCCGCCCCGGCGATGAGGTGGAGATCGTCGGGATAAGGGAGACTCGGAAGACCGTGGTCACGAGCATCGAGATGTTCCACAAATCGCTCTCCGAGGCCGAGCCCGGAGACGCCATCGGGTGCCTCCTCCGCGGAATCGAGCGAGATGAGGTGGAGCGCGGGATGGTGCTGGCGGCTCCGGGAAGCATAAAGCCCTGGAGGGTGTTCGAAGCCGAGGCCTACATCCTCAAGAAGGAGGAGGGCGGAAGGCACACCCCGTTCTTCTCCGGTTACAAGCCTCAGTTCTACATCCGAACGCTCGACGTCACCGGCACCATTCACCTCCTGAGAGGAGCCGAGATGGCGATGCCCGGAGATAACACGGCGATGAGAGTGGAGCTCATCTACCCCGTTGCTCTTGAGGAGGGCTTGAGGTTCGCGATCCGAGAGGGCGGAAAGACCGTGGGCGCGGGCGTCATCACCAAGGTTGTGGAGTAATTATGGCTAAGGGGAAGAAGGGAAGCGCGCGCGTGGTAATACAGCTCGCCTGCACGAGGTGTAAGGAGCGCAATTACACCACCGAGAAGAACAAGCAGACGATGAGGAGGAAGCTCGAACTTCGCAAGTACTGTCCTCGCTGCCGCATGCATGTGCTTCATCGAGAAGTGTGAGGAGAATGAGATCCTCCGGAAAGGCTGCCGCGTTCGCGAAAGCCCGGGTTAAGGAGAAAGCTCCTCCCGACTCCGAGAAGGGGCTGAGAGGCGTTATCGCCGAGCTGCGCAAGGTCGTCTGGCCCTCGCGGCGTGACGTCCTCTACCTCACGCTCCTTGTGATCACGATCACCTTGGCCGCGGGGATAGTGCTGGGATTTATAGATTTGGGATTCGCCGAATTCATAAAGAAGGCCGTTATCCGCTGAGGGGAAAGGAGAGGGATCGCCATGGCCGCGGTGAAGAAGGAAGAGGGGAAGGTGGGATGGTATCTCGTCTACACGTTTCACGGGCATGAGGAGCGCACCAAAGCGAATCTCGAGCAGAGGATAGAATCCCTCGATGCGAAGGATAAGATCTTCGAGGTGGTTATACCCACCGAACAGGAAGTTCGCTTCGAGGGAGGTCAGAAGAAGGTCGTCACGCGCAAGATGTTCCCCGGCTACCTCCTCGTGAAGATGAAATTCGATGATGAGACGTGGAGGATCGTTCGCAACACTCCCGGAGTGGCGAGAATTCTGGGACAGGGGGGAGAGCCCATACCGTTAGATGAGAAGGAAGTCGAGGCGATCTTCGAGCAGATGCGATCCGGAAGGCCGAGATCCAAAACCACCCTCTCCAAAGGGGATACTGTTAAGGTGATAGAAGGGCCGTTTGCAGATTTCATCGGAGTGGTGGAGAAGGTGGAGCCGGAGAGGGGGAAGGTGAAGGTCCTCCTCTCCTTCTTCGGCAGGGAGACGCCCGTCGAGTTCGATCTCGAACAGGTGAAGAAATTCTGATCGTAAGGAAGGCCATGGCCAAGAAGGTGAAAGCCGTCATAAAGCTCCAGCTTCCGGCCGGAAAGGCCACGCCCGGACCTCCGGTGGGGCCGGCTCTGGGCCCGTACGGAGTGAATATAATGGCCTTCTGCAAGGAATATAACGAGCGCACCGCCTCTCAGGAGGGCTCCATCATCCCCGTGGAGATAACGATTTACGAAGATCGAAGCTTCAGCTTCGTGACCAAAACTCCTCCGGTGAGCGATCTCCTCAGGAAAGCCGCGGGCATCGAGAAGGGGAGCGGGGAGCCCAAGACCAATATCGTGGGGAAGATCTCGAGGGAGAAATTGAGGGAGATAGCTCAGATGAAGCTTCCCGAGCTCAACACGACCGATATCGAGAAGGCCATGCGCATCGTCGAGGGGACGGCGAGGAGCATGGGAATCGTGGTGGAGGATTGAGAGGAGATGGCGCGGAGGGGAAAGAAATACCTGGAGGCCGCAAAGCTCGTGGATAAGAGCAAGCTCTACACCATCGATGAGGCCTTGGAGATCGCTCAGAAGGCCTCCTACGCGAAATTCGACGAAACCGTGGAGCTTCACTTCCGATTGGGCGTCGACCCCCGGCATGCGGATCAGCAGGTGAGAGGCTCCGTCGTCCTCCCCCACGGCTTGGGCAAGAAGATAAGAGTGCTCGTCTTCACGGAAGGAGAGGGGGAGAAGATAGCCAAGGAGGCCGGAGCCGATTACGTGGGCTGCGATGAGTACATAAAGATGATAGAGGAGGATGGATGGCTTGAATTCGATGTCGCTCTGGCCACTCCCAACGTCATGCCGAAGATAAGCAGGCTGGGGAAGATCTTGGGCAGGCGAGGTCTTATGCCCAATCCCAAATCCGGAACTTTGGTTCCTCCCGCGGAGCTTCCCCGAGCGATAGAGGAGGCGAAGAGGGGAAGGGTGGAGTTCAGAATGGACAAAACGGGCGTGGTTCACATTCCTGTGGGGAAGCTGAGCTTCGGCAAGGAGAAGCTCGCGGAGAACATAGCGGCGGCCATAGAGGCCGTCGTGAGGGCCAAGCCCCCGGCCGTCAAGGGGCAGTACATCCGATCCCTCACGCTGGCGACGACGATGGGGCCGGGAATCAAATTGAATTTGAGCGCGGCCTTGAGCGCCGCGGGGATCAAGACTGCTTAAAGGAGGGAGTTGATGGCGGGGATCATCTCATTCGGAGCTTACGTTCCCATTCACCGGCTGAGCTTGGAGGAGCTCGGGCGGATGTGGGGGGGAAGGGTCGGACGAGGGGAGAAGGCGGTGGCCGGAGCCGATGAGGACGCCCTCACCATGGGCGTGGAGGCGGGAATGGACTGCCTGCGCGGGCTCGGGGAGAAGGTGAGGGAGGAGATAGACGCCCTCTTCTTCGCTTCCACCACCTCCCCTTACATCGAGAAGCAATCCGCGAGCATCATCGCGGCGGCTCTGGATCTGCGCGAGGATATCCTCACTTTGGATCTCTGCGACTCCCTGAGGTCGGGAACCTCGGCTCTGAAGCTCGCCGCCGATATGATCAAAGCCGGAACGGCGAGGAAGGTGCTCGTTATCGCTTCGGATAATCGCCTTCCGGCGCCGAATTCGGAATTCGAGCCCCTGTTCGGCGACGGGGCCGCGGCCTTCCTCATCGGGGAGGATAAGGAGGCGGCCGCCACCATCGATCGCATTCACACCGTGACGAGCCCGTTCCTCGATGTGTGGAGGAGGGCGGGAAAGGATCAGGTGCATCGAACTTGGGAGGATAGGTTCATTCGAGAGGAGGGTTATCAGAAGATCATACCGGGAGCCGTCTCGAGCTTCGTGAAGAGGTACGGCGTCAACATCAAGGATTACGCGAAGGCGATCATCTACGGCCCCGATGCGAGGCTTCACGAGAGGCTCGCCCGGATGTGCGGAATCGACACCAAAACGCAGCTTCAGCCCTCCCTCTTCGGAACCGTGGGCCATACGGGAACGGCCTTCGTCCCCATGATGCTGGTGGCGGCTCTGGAGGAGGCAAAGCCCGGAGATAGGATGCTCGTCGTGAATTACGGAGATGGAAGCGATGTGCTCGATCTCACCGTGACCGATAAGATCGATGAGGCGAGAAGGGAGAAGAGGGGCATAAGGAGGCATGTGGAGTCGAAGCTCTATATAAACTACGGAAAGTACGTCATCTATCGCGATCTCATGCCTTGGGAGCCGGAGCGGCGTCCACCTCACTGGACCGCTCTCACCATCTTGTGGAGGGAGCGATCTCAGATCCTGAGGTTCCACGGGCACAAGTGCAAGAGATGCGGAGCGATACAGTACCCCCAGCAGAGAGTGTGCATATACTGTCAGGCTAAAGATGAGTTCGAGGAGGTGAGGCTGGCCGAGAAGAAGGGCATACTCTTCACCTTCAGCAAAGATGAGAGAGCGTACGAGGTGGATCTCCCCAAGGTCCTCGCCGTCGTGGATATAGAGGGGGGAGGAAGGTTCTACACCTCCCTCACCGATAGGGATCCGAATAAGGTGGAGGTGGGGATGCCGGTGGAATTCACCTTCAGGAAGATGCACGAGGGGATGGGCATTATAAATTACTTCTGGAGGGCGCG
>CAYRBX010000004.1:0-3216 GCA_964422695.1 uncultured Dehalococcoidia bacterium | reverse complement strand
TACTTCTACCGGTACGGCCTCTCCCCCGAGGAGGGGAAGAGGGTTCTCGCGATGATATCGGTGAAGAGCCATTACTTCGGAGCGAGGAATCCCAGAGCTCACCTCCGAATGGAGGTGACGATCGATCAGGTGCTCAACGCTCCCATTATCGCCTGGCCTCTGGGCCTTTTCGACTGCTGCGGGGTGACCGACGGGGCGGCCGCCGCCGTTCTCGTTCCGGCTCATATGGCGAAGAGCTTCAGAGATGATTACGTCCTCATAAAGGGATTCGGGATCTCCATCGGCCCCGGATGGGGCAAGGAGGACACCCGCTACGATTTCACCCACTGGGAGGAGACCGAGAGGGCGGCGAGACAAGCTTACGAGATGGCCGGAATCACCAATCCGCGCAAGGAGCTCGATATGATCGAATGTCATGATTGCTTCTCGATCTCCGAGCTCATCTGCATGGAATCCCTGTTCATCTCGGAGAGAGGACAGGCTCCGGAAGATGTGAAGAAGGGAGCGAATATACCGCCCGGCCATCCGAGGCTTCGCGAGCTTCTGGGCGGAAAGCCCGATGAGCCGCTTCCGCTGGAGGGGGAGATTCCGATAAACATAAGCGGAGGGCTCAAATCCTTCGGCCACCCCGTCGGAGCGAGCGGATGCAGGGAGGTCTACGAGATCTACAAGCAAATTCAGGGGAAGGCGGAGGAGCCCTCAAGGCAGCTCAAGAACGTGAGGTTGGGGCTCGCTCACAATCAGGGAGGGCATCCGGGGATGTTCCAGTGCGGGATAACCATCGTCGGCGCTCGCGATTGAACTTGCGCCGCCTTTCCTCTAAGATATATAGACCTGAAGCTCGGCGGGGCTCTTTAAGGCCATGCCTTACGTGAGAACGAAGGAGATCCCGCAGAAGAAGAGGGAGCAGGTGGAGCTCATCAGAGATAAGCTTGAGAGGAGCAGCCTTGTGATCGCGACGGATTTCACCGGCCTTACGGTGAAGGATCTCACCTTGCTTCGAAGGAAGCTGAAGGAGGTCGGAGCCGAGTACAAGGTGGTGAAGAACACGCTCGCCAACATCGCCGCTCAGAGGGCGGGGAAGACGAACCTCGGGGCCTTCCTCCGCGGGCCCACGGGCTTGGTCTTCGGATATGATGATGTGATCGCGGCGGCCAAAGTCCTCATAGATTTCCAGCGCTCCGGAGAGGCGAGCGCGACCATAGTGATAAAGGGCGGATTGCTCGATAATCGCATCTTATCCCCCAAGGAGATAGAAGATCTCCTCACCCTTCCTCCTCGAGATGAGCTCATGAGGAAGCTCGTGGGCCTGCTCGGAGCCCCGATCTTCAATCTCATCGGGCATCTCAACGCCCCTCTTTACATGCTCGTGGGCTCCCTGAGGGCGTGCCTTTTGAAGCTCATTTGGGTTCTTCAAGCTAGGATAAAGCAGCTGGAAGGAGGGAAGCAGGATGTCGCCCGATAAATTGAGCAAGGAGGAGATCATAGCGGCGATAAAAGCCCTCTCGGTTGTGGAGCTCGCGGAGCTCGTCAAAGCTCTCGAAGAGGAATTCGGAGTCGCGGCCGCGCCGGTCCCCGTGGCGGCTCCGGCGGCGGCTCCCGCGGCCGCTCCCGCCGCGGCACCGGCCGAGGCGGCGCCCGCCGCTCCTCCCGCCGAGGAGAAGACCGAGTTCACCGTCATCCTCAAGAGCTATGGCGAGAACAAGATCAATGTGATAAAGGCCCTAAGGGAGGTCGTCTCCATCGGGCTCAAGGAGGCCAAGGAGCTTGTGGAAGGCGCTCCCAAGCCGATCAAAGAGGGCGTGAGCAAGGAGGAGGCGGAGGCGATAAAATCCAAGCTCGAGGCGGCGGGCGCGGTCGTGGAGATCACATGAAGCGAGCACAACGGGGGGTAGCGCAGCCTGGTAAGCGCGCCGCGTTCGGGACGCGGAGGTCCGGGGTTCAAATCCCCGCTCCCCGACTCAGGATATCCAAAGCCTTCAAAGCTATTTCTATCTCCCTGCCTATAGCTTCCTGAACCTCGGGAGCGAGCTCCTCCTTGGGGATATTCCGGGGAAGGCTCGAATCGACGGCCAGGATGGCTCCGGCTTTTATCCCCCTCAAGCTCCCCAAGATGAAGACGGCGGCGCATTCCATCTCCACGCTCAACGCGCAATTGCGGTATTCATCTTTGGGAGGGAGGTAGAAGGTATCCGAGGTCACGACCACTCCGGCGTGAAAGCGAACCTTCAGCTCTTGCGCCGCCTCAACCAGAGCTTGAAAGACCTCAGGGCTTGCGACCGCCGGAAATTCGAGAGGTATGTAATTGCGAGTCGTCCCCTCGGCTCTCACCGCGGCGAAGGGGATGATGAGATCTCCGATCTCCACATGAGGCTGAAGGGCTCCTGTGGTTCCCACCCGAATGAAAACCCTCGCTCCTATATTGGCGAGCTCCTCGCATACGAGAGCGGCGGAGGGAGAACCTATTCCGGTGGAAGCGGCCGATATCCTCCTCCCCCCTCTCCATCCCGTGATCACCCGGAAGCCCCTGTACCTTCCGACCTCCCTCACATCCGAGAGGCGCTCGGCGATCCTATCTATCCTTCCGGGATCCCCGCAGAGGAGGACGAACTCCCCTATATCCCCCTCGCCGCACCTTATGTGAGGCTGAATTCGCTTCATCTCCCCTCTTTGAACTTCTTGAAGAGATCGAGGAGCTTTGAGCTGTAGGGCATTCCCGCATCGTAATGAGTTCTGCAGGGGAATTCGGGACATCGCAGGCAGTGATCCTGCTTCCTCTCGATAGCGCACTTGAGGATGGGGCAGGGCAATCCCATCGCCTCGAGCTTCTCATACCTCTCCGGCGCTTTGGGATCGGTTCCGGGGCAGCACCCCCCGCATTTCTCCCTCAGCATGCATACATCGCACGCCATTCCGCACGCGCTTATCATCTCTCCCCCCTTAAATTTCCTCTTCGAAGAGCTCGGGCCGGAGGAATCTCGCCATCGCCAGGAAGAGGCCGTGTTTGAAGAGCTCCTCTCGCGTGATCCTTCCGCAAGTTAATGTTCCGGCCGCCCCTTCCTTCTTCCCTATCTCCCTCACTCCCGTGAGCTCCTCCATCACCTCTCCGAGCACCCTCCCGGAGATCAGCTTCCTGTAAATCCCCGGAGGGCACTCGAACCACCCCGAGCTTCCCACCCCCAATCTGCCGCTCCTGTCCACGACCGCCGCGAATCC
>CAYRBX010000003.1:0-23355 GCA_964422695.1 uncultured Dehalococcoidia bacterium | reverse complement strand
TTTCACACTCACATCTTCCCTCCGGAGGTGAGGGAGAGGAGGGAGGAGCTTTTGAGGAGAGATCCCTGCTTCTCTGAGCTTTATTCGAATCCCAAAGCCAAGATCGCCACGGCGGAGGATCTCATAAGGAGCATGGATGAGGCGGAAGTGGAGATCTCGGCGGCCTGCAATCTCTCCTGGAGGGATCTCGAGCTCTGCCGCCTGACGAACGATTACATCCTCGAAGCTCATTCCCGCCACCCCCGAAGGATCGTACCGCTGGGCGCCGTTCCTCCGGACGGAGGGGAGGACTCCGTGAGGGAGATGGAGAGATGCATCGAGGGGGGGATGTGGGGATTCGGGGAGCTCCGAATTGAAGCTCGAAGTTACATGGGACGGGAGGAGCGATTCGAGCCCGTCCTCTCCTTCCTCGAAGAGCATCGAATTCCGCTCCTCCTCCACTGCTCCGAGCCCGTAGGGCACGTGTATCCGGGAAAGGGGACGGCCACCCCCGATCTCATCTGGCAGATCATCCGAAAGCATCCCAAGCTCATCCTCATCTGCGCTCACTGGGGCGGGGGATTGCCCTTCTACGCCCTCATGCCGGAGGTCGGGGAGGCCTTGAAGAACGTTTATTTCGACACCGCGGCGACCCGATATCTCTACCGGTTTGAGATATTCAGGATCGCGCCGCAGCTTGTGGGGCCGGAGAAGATCCTCTTCGCCACCGATTTCCCCCTCCTCTCCCAATCCAAGGAGATCGCCGGAATCCGATCTCTGAACCTCCCCCGGGAGCTTGAGGAGAAAATCCTCTGGGGGAACGCGCAAATGCTCCTTGGGAAGGTGGGAAGATGGAGATAAGGAGCTTTATAGCTTTGGAGCTTCCCGAAGATGTGAAGAGAGAGCTCAAAGCCTTTCAGGATCGAATTCGCCGAGGGCTTGAGGAGCCCGTGAAATGGGTGGATCCTTGGGGGATTCACCTCACACTCAAGTTCCTCGGAAACATTCCGGCAGCGAAGATCCCCTCCATTATAAGCGCTTTGAAGGAAGCTTCGCGAGGGCTCCTCCCCCTCAAATTCAGCTTGGGGGAACTCGGAGCCTTTCCCGATCTTCGAAAGCCTCAGGTGATCTGGGTGGGGGTTGAGGGGGAAATTCAAAAGCTCTCGCTCCTTCAGAGGAATATAGAGAGCCGCCTTCTCTCCTTGGGATTTCCGAGAGAGGAGAGGGAATTCGTTCCGCATCTCACCTTGGGGAGGGTGCGGAGAGGAGCCGGAAGGGAGGTGGGAGGAGCCCTTCAGAGAGCGCTCTCGGATCTCCTCCCCCCTTCGATCTCCTTCGTCATCGAAGCCGTCTCCCTCATGAAGAGCACCCTCACGCCTCAGGGAGCGATATACTCTCGTCTGGGCTCTGTGAACGCGAGAGGGGAGATATGGATGTCAGGGAGAGGGTAGAGAGGGTCAGGGAGAGGATAGCGAGGGCCTGCATGAGAGCGGGCCGCTCTCCCGAGGAGGTCACGCTCGTCGCCGTGACCAAAGGAGTGGAACCCGAGAAGATCATCGAAGCTTTCGAGGCGGGGATCAGGGAATTCGGGGAGAACAGAGTTCAGGAGATGGAGAGGAAGATGGAATCCCTGCGGGGGATTCGCGAGGCCGCCCGCTGGCATATGGTGGGACACCTTCAAACCAATAAGGTGAAGAAAGCCTTGGAGCTCTTCGATACCATTCAGAGCGTGGATTCCGTAAAGCTCGCCGAAGCGATAAATCGAAGGGCGCAGAGGAAGGTGCCCGTTTTCATTCAGGTCAATGTATCGGGAGAGCCCACCAAATTCGGCTTCTCCCCACAGGAGCTCCCCTCGGCTCTCGAGAGGATAAAAAGCCTTTCCAATCTCGAGATAAGAGGGCTTATGACCATCGCTCCTCTCACCGATGACGAGAAGATCCTCCGAGAGGTCTTTCGAAAGCTCAGAGAGCTTCGCGATGCCTTCGGCTTGGAGCATTTGTCTATGGGGATGAGCAATGATTTCGAGATAGCCGTAGAGGAGGGGGCTACAATTGTTCGGATCGGAAGGGCGATCTTCGGGGAGGAAGATAGATTATAAGAAGTGGCTCAAATTCTGCTGGATTCTCTGCGGGATCTCGGCCGGAATCGCCATAACCTGCGGCATTCTCGCCACGATCCGCCTCCTTCATGGAGATAAGGCGGGGCTCGTGCTCTTCGGGGCCTCCGGGATCTTCCTCATCTTCACCGGAATCTGGGTGGCGCTGGGCCTCAAGCTGAGATCCATCGCCCTGGCCGAGGAGAAAGACGAATCGGAGGAGTAGGATGCGCCTCTCCTTCATAGGCGGAGGGGTGATGGCCGAAGCTATGATCCGGGGGATCTTGAGGGAGAGGGCGGCGGATCCCCGCGATATCTCGGTGAGCGATATCTTGAGGGAGAGGCTCGAATTCCTGCAGAGGGAATTCGGAATCTCCCCCGCTTCCGATAACATCGCCGCAGCTTGCGAGGGGGATGTCGTCATTTTGGCCGTAAAGCCCCAGGTGCTGCGAGAGGTGATGGAAGAGCTCAGGGGGAAGATCCGGGGGGAGAAGCTCGTCCTCTCCATCGTGGCCGGAGCTCCCATAAAGCTCCTTCAATCCGGCTTGGAGCATCCTCTCATCATAAGGGCCATGCCCAATCTCCCGGCTCAGATAGGAGAGGGGGTAACCGTGTGGACGGCGGCCGAAGCCGTCGATTCTCAAAAGAGGGAGATCGCCCGCCGCATCCTCCGAGGCCTCGGAGAGGAGATATACGTTCCGGATGAGGAATATGTCGAGATGGCGACCGCCATAAGCGGGAGCGGGCCCGCTTTCTTGGCGCTTGTGCTTGAATCCCTGATCGATGCCGGAGTGCATCTCGGCCTTCCGCTTGAGATCGCAAGGAAGCTCGCGATGCGAACGGCTCTGGGAACCTTCAGGATCCTCAAGGAGAGAGATCTCAAGCCCGAAGAGCTCCGCCGCATGGTCTCCTCTCCGGGCGGGACCACGGTGGAAGGCATTTTGCAGCTCGAGGAGAGAGGGGTGAGAGGGGCTTTCATCCGAGCGGCTCTCGCCGCTTACGAGAAATCCAAAAGGCTCATCTGGTAAAATCTTCTTGCGCGAAAACGGAAGGAGGGAGGAGCGTTGGCCGAAAGAGCTTTTACGGTGGAGGATGTCAAAAAGCTTATAGGAATTGAGGGAAAGCCCCTGTCGCTTGAGATCTCCAAATGGATGATACAGAAATTCGTAAGAGCCGTAGGAGACGACAATCCCCTCTGGCAGGATGAGGAGTATGCCAGAAAGACGAGATACGGCGGGATCATCGCCCCGCCTTCCCTCCTCCTGGCCGTCATCTTCTCGGGGAGCGGAACAAGACCCGATGTCCCCCTCCCCTATCCCCGAGTGCTCGATGGGGGAATAGAGACCGAAATTTACCTCCCCATAAAGCCCGGAGATGTCATCACCTCGGTGACCAAATTCGTCGATTTGAAAGAGCGTGAGGGGAAGGCGGGGAAGATGCTCTTCCTCATCTTCGAAACCACTCACACCAATCAGAAAGGAGAGATCGTCGCCAAAACGAGATCCACTCTCATTAATCTCGAATAAGGGGGGGAGATGGAGCGAAAACAGCTTTACTTCGAGGATGTAGAAGAGGGTATGGAAATTCCCACTCTGGTTAAAGAGCCCACAACAAGACAGCTTGTAATGTGGGCGGGAGCTACGGAAGATTATGCTGAGATTCATTACGATAAAGATGTAGCTTTAAAGAATAAACTTCCCAGTGTCATTGTGCATGGACGCCTCAAGGCGGCATGGCTCATTCAGCTTCTCACCGATTGGATCGGAGATGAGGGGATTGTGCGAAAATTCAGCTGCACTTATCGAGGAATAGATGTGCCCGGACAGAAAGTATATTGCAAAGGGCGGGTGACGAAGAAATACGTGAAAGATGATGAGCATTGCGTGGAATGTGAGGTTTGGATAGAGAACGAAAAAGGGGAGAAGACCACGCCGGGATCCGCTCTCGTCATCCTCCCCTCGCGCAAGAAAGAAGGAGAATGAAGGCGCTCTTCAGGAAGATCAGAGAAACTCTCGCCCCCACTCGAAGGGCTTGGGGGAGAATTCAGGATATCTTTCGGAGATCCGAGCTCGGAGAGGAGTTCTGGGAGGAGCTCGAAGAAGCTCTCATCTCGGCCGATGTGGGCCCCAGGGCGGCTCTTCAGCTCGTGGAGGAGGCCAAGAGAAGAGCGAAAGAAGAGGGCTTGAAGCATCCGGAAGAAGTGAAGGAGATCTTGAAAGGGGAGATCGCAAGCCTTCTGAACATCTCCCCCCGAATTCCCCTCATCTCCGAGAGCAAGCCCGCGGTGATCATAGGAGTTGGGGTCAACGGGGTGGGGAAGACCTTGGGCTTGGTGAAGCTGGGATGGAAGTTCAGAGGAGAGGGGTTGAGGCCTCTTGTGGCGGCCGCCGATACCTTCAGAGCGGCGGCCATAGATCAGCTCAAGATCTGGGCTTCGCAAGCCGGATTGGAGGTCATCGCACATAATCCCGGCGGAGATCCGGGAGCTGTGGTTTTCGATGCGATACAAGCGGCTCGGAAGAGGGGAAATGATGTGGTTCTCGTGGATACCGCCGGGCGCCTTCACACCAAATACAATCTCATGGAGGAGCTCAAGAAGATAAGGAGGGTGGTCGAGAAGAACGAGATAAGGCCCTTCATGCTCCTCTTCTTAGATGCCACAACCGGTCAGAACGGGCTCGCTCAAGCGCATCAATTCACGGAGAAGGTGGGAATCGACGGCATCTTCCTCACCAAAATAGATACGAGCGCCAAAGGAGGGGTGGTCTTGGGGATCTCGGCCGAGCTCAAACTCCCCCTCCTCTTCCTCGGAACGGGTCAGAAGCTGGAAGATCTCCTCCCCTTTGATGCCGAGAGCTTCGCCTCCGCCCTTCTGGATTAGATCGATTGAGCCCTCCGGCGCGGGGAGATCGTAACCCTCCTCTCCTCCCCCTCTCCGCTGCTCCTCGTGATCACCCTCGGATCGTCTCTCAACGCGAGGTGAACGATCCTCCTCTCATGAGAGGGCATGGCCTCCAAGGTGATGGAGCGGCCGGTGCGCTTGACGAGCTCGGCGATCTTGAGGGCGAGCTCCCTCAGCTCCTCCTCATGTCGCTTCTTGTACCCCCCTACATCTATATTGAGGCGAGGTTTGGCCTTTATCTTCCGGCTCACCATCAAGCTCACGAGATACTGCAGCGAGGCCAGAGTCCTTCCCTTACGCCCGATGAGAAGGCCGAGATCCTCCTTCCCATCGGTGATGTTGACCGATACCGGCTCCCTCCCCTCCACATTCACCGTGGCGGGGATTTTGAGGAGGAAGAGGAGCTTCTCCATGATCTCCTTGGCGAGCTTGGCGACCTCGCTCTCCTCCTCAGCTCCCTTCTCCCCTCCGGGGGCTAAGGGGGTTACTCTGACTCTCGCCTCCTCCCCTCCTATGCCCAAAATCCCCGGCTTGCCCCGGCTCAAGATCTCTATCTTCACTTCGGAATGAGAGAGGCCCAGCTTGTTCAGAGCTATGTTTATCGCCTCCTCCACGGTCTTAGCGCTGACCTCGATGCTCTTCATCTCCTCCATGGCTCTTCTCCCCCACAGGATTTATCTTGGCTTTGAGCACTGCCGGCGCCCGCAAAGAAGGTGCCCTTCCGAGAAGCGCCGCTTTCGCCCTCTCCCCTCTCATTACAAGATATTGCACCACCATTCTGAAAATATCCACCACCAAGATGTAGAGGGCGAGAGCGCTGGGAATGTAAAGGCAGATGAGGCCGATGAAGAGAGGGGTTATGATCTCCATCAGCCTCTGCGTCGAGCGCTGCTGGGGATCCAGAGCTTTCACCGTCGAGATCTTCTGAAGGCCCCATGTGGCCCCCATTACGAGAAGCAAGAGGGGGATATCCGGAGAGCCCAAATCGAACCAGAGGAACTTGCTCTCTAAGGGAAGGAGGGAGAAGAGGGAGGGCAGGTGGTAGAGGTGGTAGGAGAGGGCGATGAGGCTTTCGGGGGTGGGGGCGAGCACGTAGAAGATGGAGCGGTAGAGCGCGATCCAGATGGGAAATTGAATGAGGAGCGGCAGGAGGGAGCCGAGGCATCCTGAAGTGGGATTTACGCCGTGCTCTCGATAGAGCTTCGCGATCTCCTCCTGCAGCTTCCGGCGATCCTGTCCGTACTTCTTCTGCAGCTTCTTTATCTTGGGAGCGAGCTTCTGCTGCATCTCCTGAAATTGAAGGGAGGATCTTATCTGCCGAATGGTGAGAGGGAGGAGGATGAAGTTCACGAGGACGGTTGCGGCGATGATGGAGAGCCCCAAATTCCCCCCCAGAACGCCCGAGAGCCAGACGATGCCGTTCAGTATGGGATTTACGAAAACCGCATTCCAGAAATCCATCTCCCCTTCACCTTATCCTCTTCCTATCTCCTCCCGTCCTCCCGTCGAAAGCCCAGATGGATTTTCCGGCCACCACGAAGACCTTATCCCCCTCTCTAACAAATGGCCCTCTTATGGATCCTCCCAAATCGAATTTCTCCCAAGCGAAATCCCCCTTCTCGAGATCCCACCCGTAAACATTTCCCTTCTCATCTCCCACAAGGAGGATTCCGTCGATTATGAGAGGAGGGGCGAGCACGGGCGCCTCGGCGGAGAAGAGAGCCCTCCCCCGCCCGCTCCTCACATCGACTTCGTAGACCTTTCGATCGAAGGAGCCGAAGTAGAGCTTCCCCCTGTAGATGGCGGGAGTGGTCCAAATCCATCCCCCGGTGGGGAACTTCCAGAGAAGCTCGCACCTCTCCCCCAGATCCTCAAGAGCGTAGAGGTTCCCGTCGAAAGAGCCCGCGTAGATCGTATTCCCCACAACGAGAGGAGTTGAGAATATCGCCCCTCCCGCCTTCCACTTCCAAGCGATCTCCTTCCTCTCAAGATCAAAAGCGTAAAGATGGCGATCTGCGGAGCCGAAGTAAATCCTCTCATCGCTCCCGAGGGCCGGCGAGGACCATATCCTGCCCAAATTCCCCTCTTCGGGATACTTCCACCGAAGGCCTCCCATCTCCATATCGATCGCGTAAATCCTCCCGTCCGAAGATGCGGCGATGAGCTCATCTCGGAAGATGAGAGGCGCTCCCACAAAAGCCCCTTTGGGCTCGGCTTTGAAGGGAGGATACACCCATTTGAGCTCCATCTCCCCCCTCTTGATCTCGAGGGCGTAAACCCTCCCCTTCGAGCCGCTTTCGAAAGTTCCGAAGTAAATCATGTCATCTTGAGCGATGGGAGCATGGTATAAAGCTCCTATCTTCTCCTTTCCCGAAGGATAAGAGCTCAGGAGCTTTCCATCCTCGGGGCTCAAAGCTCTCACCTTCCCTTCAAGGCCGATGTAAAGAGCCCCCTTGTGGAGGAGGATGCCGGGGGAGCCCTTCGGCTCCTGTTTTGCGGGATAACAGCCGAAGGCGAGCGCTGAGAGGATGAAGAAGCACAAGATGAAGATCAAGAGCCTTCCGACTCTCATCTCTTACGGAACGGGATCATAACCGCCTTTGCTCAGAGGATGACAGCGCAAGAAGCGCTTGATGAAAAGCCATCCTCCTCTCGCAATTCCGTACTTCTCTATCGCCTCCGCGGCGTACTGCGAGCAGGAGGGCACGAATCGGCAGGAAGGGGGAAGGAGAGGGGATATCCATTCCTGATAGAAGCGAATGAGATGCAGGACGAAGTCCCTCATGCCTCCTCGAGAAACCCTCCCTTCTTTGCGAGCTCGCGGAATACCTCCTTGAGATCTCCGTAATCCCTTCCGGCCGCCTCCTCCCTGGCCATCACCACGAAATCATACCCCTTCTTGAGGGGAAGTTCTCTCGCTATCTCGCGCAGGAGCCTTCTTATCCGATTTCGCACCACCGCCTTCCCCACGCTCTTGCCGACGATGAAGCAGAAGCGATTGAATCCCACCTCATTCGGAAGGCTTTTGATGAGGAGGCTTGAGTCCCCTACGCCTCTTCCCCGGCGGAGGATCTCCCTTATCCTCCTCTCCTCCCGCAGGCGGAATTTGCGCCTCACTTCTTGATCTCGGCGAGGAGCCCCTCAAGCTTGCTCTTGAGTTCGGGGGCGAGCGTCCTCTCCCCGTACTTCAAGATCCTCTCGATGACGATGGCGAGATCCGCCGCTATATCGCTCCTCGCATCTTCGGGAAGCTCTCCGTACATCCTTATGATATTCGAAACCCAGTTCTCCAGAGGAGCGACCTCCGCCCTCTCGTAGAGATATCCCTCAAGAGATCCGGCTTTGGCGGCGAACCTGAAGAGCTCCGCGTAAACCCCCATTCCGCCTCCTTCGATTTCAAACCGTCAGGCGATGACGGCCCTTGAGCCTCCTCCTCTTGAGGACCTTGCGCCCCCCTCTCGTCCTCATCCTGGCGAGAAATCCGTGAACTCTCTTCCTGCGCCTCTTCTTGGGCTGCCATGTTCTCTTCGGCATGGCCGCTCCCCACCCCTTTCAATTGGCATGCTCCAAGACTATGATCTCCACGGGCTCCGGCAGAGCCTCTTTTGTTATCTCTATCTCGCTCCTCTTCTCGCGCCTCACCCTCTCCTTGCCCTTGAGGAATTCATCCACGCCGGAGATGGGGAAATCGCATTTGGGGGTTTTGAAATGCATGGGTATCACGATGTTGGGGCGCAGAGCTTCGACCACATGCGTGGCTTCGGTCGGGCCTATGGTGAAGAAACCTCCCACGGGAATGAGGAGCACGTTGACCTCTCCTATATCCCGTACTTGATCGGAGGAGAGGAGATGCCCCAGATCGCCCAGATGGCAGATCTTCACCTCATCGACCGCGAAGCAGAAGATGGTGTTGGGGCCTCTGCTCTTCCCCTTCGCATCATCATGAAAGCTCTCGATCCCCTTGATCTCTATATCTCGTATTCTGTGGTACCCGGGCCCTCTCACCACCGCCGGCTTTCCCCTCACATCGGAGACGGCATTGTGATCTCCGTGATCGTGGCTTACGAGCACGATGTCGGCCTCCTCATCAATTCGCTTATATCTTATCCCTCCGAACGCCGGACTGTAAGGATCGGTGATGATGCGAAGCCCCTTCTCGGAGGTTATGAGGAAGGCGGCATGTCCGAGCCATTTGATCCTCATCTCCCCTCCTTTCGGCTTCTTCTCAAAAGGAAGTTGGCGAGCGTGCGGGTCATAACTCCGGTGGCTCCCTTCACGAGCGGGCCTCTCTCCTTCTCGGAGCGCACCGGCCCCGCGATATCGAGATGCACCCAAGGCGTATCCTCCACGAAGAAAGCCAAGAACTGAGCGGCGGTGATCGCGCCTCCGTATCTGCCCCCCGTGTTCTTGATATCCGCCACCTCGCTCCTTATCTGCTCTTTGTATTCTTCTATCATGGGAAGCTCCCAGATCTTCTCTCCCGCCTCCGAAGCCGCCTCTTTGACCTCCTCGAGAAGCTTTTGGGAGTTGGTGAAGGCTCCGGCGCAGAGATCTCCGAGCGCTATGTGACAGGCGCCGGTGAGGGTCGCCACATCTATGATCTCCGCGGCCCCTCTCCTCCGAGCATAACAGAGGGCGTCGGCGAGGATCATCCTCCCCTCGGCATCCGTGTTCTCCACCTCTATGGTCTTCCCGTTCATGGCCTTGAGGATATCGCCCGGCTTCAAAGCTCCTCCTCCGGGCATGTTCTCCGCCGCCGGGATCAGGGCGAGCACATTGACTTCGGGACGGAGCTCCCCTATGGCCTTCATGGCTCCCAAGATCGCCGCCGCTCCTCCCATATCGTTGTGCATCCCCTTCATGTGCTCCTGCGATTTGAGGGAGAGGCCTCCCGAATCGAAAGTGATCCCCTTCCCCACAAGGGAGATCTTGCTCGGAGAGTCCGGATCACCGCTGTATTCAAGCACTATGAATTTGGGAGGCTCATGGCTTCCCCGAGCCACCCCCAAGAGCGCCCCCATTCCGAGCTTCTCCATATCCTCCCTCTCCAGAATCTCGCAGGAGAATCCGAGCTCCGATGCCATCTTCCGGGCTTCTTCCGCCAAAGCGCCGGGGGTGAGGATGCTTCCGGGCTTGTTGGCGAGATCTCTCGCGAAATTGGTGGCCTCCGCGAGGATCCTCCCCCTCCTCACCCCCTCCTCGACCGCTCGCACCTGCTCGGGATCTCTCACCACGATGAGGAGCTCCTGAGGCTCTCTCTCATCTTCGGGGGATTTGAATTCGCGATATCTGTAAAGCCCCAAGAGCACCCCCTCCGCTATCATCTGAGCCGCAGCTTCGGGCGAGATCCCCCCAGCTCCCGCTCCGTGAAGTATGGTGGCGGCTCTCTTTATGCCGATCTTCCTCAGGGCTCGAGCTCCTTCGGCGAGCGCATATCTTATCTTCCCCAGATCGAAATCCGCCTGCTTTCCCAATCCCAGAACGAGAACTCGCGCCGGCTTTATCTTGCCGAAAGTGTGAATTTCGACGACCTCTCCGAGCTTCCCTCTGATCTCCCCCTCGCTTATGAGCTTCGTTATGATCCCGTCCAAAGCCTTATCCACAGCGCCGGTGGCTCCTCCCGGCCTCTCCACCCCTTCGAAGAGGTTGACCAGAGCGGCATCGGCTTCGATTTGAAGGATATCGCCGGCGACGACCCTGAGCTCCATCTCCCCTTCCCCCCTCACTTCCTCTTGCAGATCTCGAGGAGCTCCGCTCCTCTCGCCAAATTCCCCTTCTTTATCTCCTCAACGGCCTCCTCAAGTTGTGAGACCTCCTGAAAGTAACAAGCCGCAAGATCCCACATCCTCCCGCAGCGCTGCTGCCCGCACGCCACCTCCGCGCGCCAGAGCAGAGCTCTCTTTATCTCCAATATCTTCTCCAGCTCCTCCAAACACCTCCCGATATCCTCTCCTCTCCTCAGCCTCTCCTGAAGGGATGTGATCCGCTCATCGGTGATTATATAGAGATCGCCTTCCGCAGAAGCAGATCTCCTCATCCTCTCCGCAAGCTCCGGCATCACGATCACGATCTTCTCCTCCATTTCCCTCCCCCTCAGTGCCTGAAATGACGCGCTCCGGTGAAGATCATGGCCATATCATATCTGTTCGCCGCCTCGATGACCTCCTCATCTCGAACGGATCCTCCCGGCTGGATGACGGCTCTTATTCCGGCTCGTCCCGCCTCCTCCACGGCGTCGGGAAACGGGAAGAAGGCGTCGGAAGCGAGAACCGCCCCCTCAGCCCTCCCTCCCGCCTTCCGGAGGGCGATTCGAACGCTATCTATTCTGCTCGGCTGCCCCGCTCCCATTCCCAAAAGCATTCGATCTTTCGTTATCACGATGGCATTGGATCTCACGTGCTTCACCGCCCTCCAGGCGAAGAGCAATTCCGAAAGCTCCTCTTCGGACGGAGCTCTTCTCGTCACGATCTTGAGCTGAAGCTCTTCGGGAGGGAGGAAATCCGGAGTTTGAACGAGATACCCCCGGCCGGCCGAGCGGATCTCAAACGGCGGGAGGAGATCCCGAGGGGAGCGGGGCTTCGGCACTTTGAGAATGCGGAGATCGCTTTTGCCCTTCAAGATCTCCAGAGCTCCCTCTTCGAAATCGGGAGCGATCACCACCTCGAAGAAATGGCGGGAGATCTCCGCGGCCGCCTCTTTGGAGAGAGGCCTGTTGAAAGCTATTATCCCCCCGAAAGCCGAAATCGGATCCCCTTCAAAAGCCCTGAGGAAGGCCTCTTTGGGATCCTCCCGGAGGGCGAGGCCGCAGGGATTGTTGTGCTTCACGATGACGGCGGCAGGATCTTCAAATTCGTTTACGATCCTCCAAGCGGCATCCGAATCCAAGATGTTATTGTAGGAGAGCTCCTTCCCCCAAAGCTGCTCCGCTTCCGTTACGGAGAGGAGATCCTGAGGGGAGGGGAAGCCGAAGCGGTAAAGAGCTCCTCTCTGATGGGGATTCTCCCCATAGCGGAGGAGGAGGCGCCTTTCGAGCGGAATGGAGAGGTACGGGGGGAAGATCTCCCCTTCGGGCCGAAGGTACTCGGCGATCACGGCATCGTAGAAGGAGACGTGAAGGAAGGCCTTCCACGCAAGCCTCCTCCTCTCCTCAATCCCCACCTCTCCCCTCCTCAGGAGCTCCAAAACCCCCTCGTAATCATCCGGATCCACGACGACGAGAACATAGGGGAAGTTCTTGGCGGCGGCTCTTATGAGAGCGGGGCCTCCGATATCTATGTTCTCCAAAGCCTCCTCCAAAGTCGCTCCCGGCTTTGAGATCACATCTTTGAACGGATAGAGGTTCACGGCCACGAGATCCAAAAGCGGTATGGAGTGCCTCTCCGCTTCCGCAAGGTGCGATTCGAGATCCCTTCTGGCGAGAATTCCCCCGTGAATTTTCGGATGAAGGGTTTTCACCCTCCCGTCGAGGATCTCGGGGAAGCCCGTGATCTCCTCCACCGTCCGCACCCGAATCCCCGCCTCCCTCAAAGCCCTCGCCGTTCCCCCGCTCGATAGGATCTCAAATCCGAGATCCGCAAGGCCGCGCGCGAAATCCACCACGCCTCTTTTGTCGTAAACGCTGAGAAGAGCTCTTTTCATCTCAAAAACCTCCTCCGAGCTCTCCGTATCCCTTATTCTGCAGCTCCTGCACCAATCTCTCCCAAATTCCGAATTCCCTGAGCTCCTTGTACCTCCGCCAAGCGGTCTTGTAAGATCCGTACTTCTCCGGCATATCCATCCAACGACATCCCGTGGTGAGGACGTAGAGGATTCCGTTTATCACCTTCCTGTCATCCACCCTCTTCCTTCCCCTTCCTCTCGGCTGAGGAAGGAGGGTTTTTATCGACTCCCATTGCTCATCCGTAAGCTCCTTGAATCCCATTTCTTTGCTCCCCCCTCTCAATTCCTCCCCAAAGGGGATTATACTAAAAGCAAGCTCGCTTTCCGCTCGAGAGGGCGTCGAGATGAGCAAGATCTTGTTCTTCAGGAGGGAATTCATACCCTCCATCCTCTCCGGAAGGAAGACACAATCGCGAAGGCTCAAGAAGCCCAAAGTGAAAGCCGGGGAGCTCTGCGAGCTGAGGAGCGGGAGGAGGAGGGAAGACGCCTTCGCGCTCGCCGAAATCCTCGATCTGAGATGCGAGAGGTTGAGCGAGATCTCGGAGGAGGATGTGAGAGCGGAGGGGATGAATTCGAAAGAGGAGTTCCTGAGGAAATTCAGGGAGATCTACAAGCTCTCCGAGGAGGAGGATCCCGAGGTGTGGGTCGTGAAGTTCAGAGTTGTGAGGAAGCTATCTCCCTCGCGATCTCCGCGAATTCCCCCGCTCTGAGGCTCGCGCCCCCTACCAAAGCCCCATCTATATCCGGCCTTCGGGAGAATTCGGCGATATTTCGGGAATTCACGCTTCCTCCGTAGAGCACCGGCACCTCTCCTCCTCTGGAGCCCAAGATCCCCCTTATAAAACAGGCCATCTCCTGAGCGTCCGAGCCTCCGGCCGGCCTTCCCGTTCCTATAGCCCAGACGGGCTCATAAGCTATGATGAGATCTTCGAAATCAAGGCCTTCGAGAGCGCTCCTCATCTGCCTCTCCACGACTTCGAACTTCCTCCCCTCATCTCTCTCCTCGAGGGTCTCCCCGACGCAGAGGATGGGGCGGAGGCCGAACTTCAAGGCGGATTCCACCTTCTTCCGGATGAGCTCATCGCTCTCCCCGAAGATATGCCTCCTCTCGGAATGCCCCAAGATCACGTATTCGCAAATTCCGGAGAGCATCTTCGGGGAGACCTCTCCGGTGAAAGCTCCCTCCTCCGCGAAGTGCATGTTCTGCGCTCCGAGCTTTATGGGAGAACCTTTGAGGATCTCCCTGATCGGAATGAGAAAGGGGAAGGGCGGACAGATTATGATCTCAACCCCCTCGATGCCGGAGAGCTTCTCCTTCAAATCTCGGGCCAGGGCCAAAGCCCGAACGAGATCCAAGTGCATCTTCCAATTTCCCGCCGCAATCCTCCTTCTCACCTTCGCTCCCCCTCAAAAGTATAGCGCCCCGCGAGCTCCTCAGTTTGCTTCTCGAGAGGAATTCCCGATATAATTCTCCTGAACGCTCTGAAGGGAGGAATGAGGCGTTGCGCGAGAAAGTGGAGGCCGTTCTCGCCGAGATCAGGCCGATGCTCGCCGCCGATGGAGGGAGCATCGAGCTTGTGGATGTCGTGGAGGAAGAGGGAATCGTTAAAGTGAGGCTCACCGGAGCTTGCTACGGCTGCCCCATGGCCACCATAACCCTGAGAGAGGGAGTGGAGAAGATCCTCAAGAAGAAGGTTCCCGAGGTGAAGAAAGTGGTGGCGGTTTGAGGAGGGAGATCATGCCGATCTACGAGTTCGTGTGCTCTCGATGCGGGGAGAGGTTCGAGCTCCTCCTCCCCATGAGCAAAGCGCAGGAGAAGGCCTCCTGCCCCAAGTGCGGCGGAGAGGGAACGAGGCGCCCCTCCACCTTCTCCTCTCTCTCGAAGGGCTCCGAGAGCTCAAGCTCCTGCAGCACCTGCTCGGCGACGAGCTGCAGCATCTGCGGAGGTTAAAGCCCTTTCCCTTCGCGGGAGATCGGGGAGATGAGGCTTGTGGGGGATCTCTATTGCTATCTGTGGAGGGGATGGGGGAATAATTGCAATACCTATATCATCTGGGGGGAGGTTCCCATCATCATCGATCCCGGCCACATCTTCAATGAGCTCAATACCCCCTGCCTGAACTCGCTTCTCAGGGGAATGGAGAGGGACGGCCTCAATTCCGAGGAGATAAAGTTCATCATCAACACCCACACGCATCCCGATCACTGCGAAGCGAACAGCTACTTCCATAAGAACAGAGGAAGCATTCTCGCCTTTCACAAAGATGAGCTTCGGATCTTGGATCTCATCTTCAAAGCTATGGGGAAGAAGCCCGAGTTCTCCCCCGATATCTTCCTGGAAGAGGGGGATCTCGAGGTGGGGGGCAGGAGATTTCTCATCTTCCACACCCCGGGACATTCCCCCGGCTCCATCTGCATCTACTGGCCCGAGATCAAAGCCCTGTTCACGGGAGATCTCATCTTCGCCGGAAGCGTGGGCCGCGTCGATCTTCCCGGAGGGGATGCAGAAAAGCTCAAAGCGAGCATAAGGAGGATGGCCGAGCTCGATGTCGAACTACTCCTTCCCGGCCACATGGACATCATCGCCGGAAGCGAGAATGTAAGGCGCAACTTCGACCTCATCATCAACACGATCTTCCACTGGATCTGCTGAAGATCCGCCGGAACTCCACTTAAAAGACCGAATAACCTCCGAAGATCCTTTATTCTTCGCCTCCCTCAGTCCCTCTCTTCGGACTGCTCAAGATGAGGACTTATTGACCGGACTTCCGGACTTTCCTACGCTCCCCGTGAGCGATCCGGAGAGGAGGATGAAGATGGCGAGGGATGCGGAGGCCATCTGGAGGGCGGTTCTCGCCGAGCTTCAATTGCAGATGAATTCGGCTAATTTCGAGACCTGGCTCAAGGACACGCATGGAATTTCCTTTGAGAACAAAACCCTCATCGTCGGAGCTCAAAGCCCCTTCGTTGTGGAATGGCTTCGGAGGCGCCTCCTCCCCTTCATAAAGCGAGCTCTGCGGAGGGTTTGCGGGGAGGAGGTGGAGGTGGAATTCACGGTCTGGAGAGGGGGGAACGGCCACAAGGACATCCTCTCATCCTTCAACCCCCGATATACCTTCTCCACATTCATCAGAGGAGAATCGAACTGGCTCGCCTTCGAGGCGGCTCAGCTCATCTTGAGGGAGCCGGGCAGCTCCTTCAATCCCCTCTACATCTTCGGAGGAACGGGGGTCGGCAAAACCCATCTCCTTCACGCCATAGGCCATGAAGCCCTGCGCCTCGATCTCAGGCCTCTTTACATGACATCAGAGCAATTCACCGGGGAGTTCATCTCCTGCGCTCGGGAGAGGAAGGTTGAGGGATTTCGAGCCAGATTTGGGGAGGCGAGGCTTCTGCTTCTGGACGACATTCACCTCATGAACGGAAAGGAGCAAACACAAGAGGTCTTATTTCACATCTTGGAGGAATACCTTCAAACCGGACGTCAGGTGGTGGTGACGGGAGATCGCCCCCCCCGCTTTCTGCCCCTCTCCGAGAAGCTTCGCTCCAGGCTTGAGGGAGGGCTCATGGTGGATATCCATCCTCCGGATCTGGAGACGAGAGTGGCGATCCTTCAGGCCAAAGCGAGGGAGAGGAAGCTCTCCCTCCCCCTCGAGGTGACCTACATCATAGTGAAGCGCTGCCGGCGCAATGTGAGGGAATTGGAGGGGGTTCTGAACGCCCTCATCGCCCGCTCCCGCCTCCTTCATATCCCTCCCTCCCGGGAGCTCGCCTTGGAGGTGCTCCGGGAGATGGGCTTTGAGGATGAGGAGGCGGAGGAGAGCCCCTCCCCCGAGGAGGTGCTCAAGCAGATAGCGGCCGAATTCGAGCTGCCCCAAGAGGCCATCAAGGGGAAGAGGAGGGATAGAGCTGCGGTGCTCGCCCGGCGCGCGGCGATCCTCCTCCTGAGGGAGGAGCTCGCCCTCTCATGGGGGGAGATAGGAAGGGCGCTCGGAGGGAAGGATTACTCCACATTAATCCAAGGTTACGAAAAGGCCAAGACTCTGGCCTCCGAGGACTCCTCTTTCGCGGAGAAGGTCGAGCGCCTTCGAGCAAAGCTGAAGGAGGGGAAGTCCGCCTCTCCGGAGCCGAGTCCGGCAGTTCCCCCAAGTCCTCCAAGTCCTCCAGTCCCTCCTCTTCATCCTCATCTCCTTTCCATCGGAGAGGAAGAGGAAATTCGAGGTAATATGAAAGAAAAAGAGGGAGGAGATGGATTTCAGGAGCTTTGTTGAGCTTCTGGAGCGGGAGGGGGAGCTTCTCAGGATCAAAGAGGAGGTCGATCCCAAGTGGGAGATTTCGGGCGTCCTTCGGGAGATGGATCGACGGCGGGGTCCGGCCGTGCTCTTTGAGAAGATCAAGGGCTACGAAGCTAGGGCGGCGGGAAATCTCCTGGGGAGCCGGAGGAGGCTTGCCTTGGCTTTCGGAGTTCCCGAAGGAGAGGTTCTCGAAGCTTACAAGATGCGAAGGGAGAGGCTCATCCCTCCCAGAGTGGAGAGCGGAGGAGCGAAGGGGATAAGGAGGGAGAGATACCCGGGAGCCGATCTTCTCAAAATCCTCCCCGTTCCCATCTGGAGCGAGAGGGATGCCGGGCCTTACATCACCGCCGGGGTGATCTTAGCCAGAAGCCCCAAAACCGGAATGCTCAATATGGGGATTCACGAGATCTCGGCGCTCGGCGGCGGGGAGCTCGCCGCGGTCGTCGGAACGCCTCCTCTCTCCCTCTTCCTCGCCGAGGCGGAGAGCTTGCGAAGGCCTCTTGAAGCTGCGATCATCATAGGCCCTCCCATCCCGATGCTTCTCGCCTCCTGCGCTCCGGCGCCGGGCGTATCAAAGCTCGATATCGCCGGAGGGATAGCGGGGGAGCCTTTGATTCTCACCCGAGCCGAGGTCGTCGACCTTCCGGTTCCGGAGGAGGCGGAGATCATCATCGAGGGGAGGATCCTTCCCGAGAGGGAGGTGGAGGCCGGGCCCTTCGGAGATATGACCCGCTACTACTTCTCGTATCCGGCGAAGATCTTCCGAGCCGAGCTCATCTCGGTTCGCGAGGACTTCATCTTCCACGCCCTTCATCCTCAGGGAGAGGAGGGAAGAGCTCTCATTCAGCCCTTCTGGAGCTTGGAGATCGAGAGGATCCTTCAAAACCTCTTTCCCGAGGTGAGGAGGGCGAAGCTCCTTCCCGGAATGCTCTGCGATCTCCTTCTGATCTCCATCGAAAAGCGAGCCGATTCCTCGCCGCGAGCCGTGCTCGCGGCGGCCCTCACTCTCTTCCCCTCCATAAAATTCGCGGCGATCTTCGATGAGGATGTGGATTTGGAAGATGGTTTCGAGATCCTCCGGGCGCTCCTCACGAGAACCGATCCTCAAAGGGATCTCCTCATCCTTCCGAACTTGCCCGGCTCCGATCTCGATCCCGTGCTGAGAACGAGAGGAGCGGTTGGGAAGGTGGGGATCGATGCGACCGTCCCGATGAAGGAGAGGGAGAGGTTCGCCGAAGCCCTGCCTCCCGCCGAAATTCTCAAGAGGACGAGATCCCTCGTGGAGAAGCTCTTGAGAGGAGGTTGAGATGAGAGGAGCAAAAGCCAAGAAGCTCATTCCGCTTTGGGTCTTCCTCGGCTTCCTGGCCGCCGGGGGAATTCTCTACTGGTACTTCTTCCACGCTCCTTTAAAGGTGGAGCGGGAGATGAGCTCTCCGGTCGTGATAAGCGAAGAGGAAGCTTGCGATTTCGATGAGAAGATCGAAGATCTCAAAGAGGAGCTGGAGCGAATGGAGGAGGGGGAGATCGCGGCCCTCAGCATAACCCCATCCGAAGCGAGTTCAAAGCTCTCTCAAGCCGTGGGGGAGTTCGAAGAGCTTCCCGAGGATGTGGAGATCGGAGAGGTGAGGATCAATTTCAAGGAGACGGAAGAGGGGGAGGTTGAAGTTCTGGGGGTGGCTCGGATCGCCTACAAGCACAAAGTGCTCTCGGCCAAAATAGGATTCAGAGTTCTGGTGGAGCCCGGGGAGGGAGCTCTCGCCTGCACCATTGAGGATGTGGAGATCGGAAATCTTCCGAAGTCCGTTCAGGAGAAGATAAAAGCTTTTCTTCCGGTGGGGGAGAGCAAGATCATAGAGCTTGAGGGCCTTCCCGCAAAGATCCTCGATCTTCGCGTCGAGAACGGAAATCTCGTCTTGGAGGTGATGCGAGATTAGCTCTCGGATACCTCTATGCCGAGAACCTCCTTCAAGACCTCATCGGCGTGCTCCACGAAGATGAAGCCAAGCTCTCTCTTCACATCCTCGGGAACATCCTCAAGATCCCTCTCGTTCTCCTTCGGGAGGATGACCTTCCTGATCCCGGCGCGGTGAGCCGCGAGCACCTTCTCCCTTATCCCTCCCACCGGAAGCACCTTTCCGCGAAGGGTGATCTCTCCGGTCATGGCGATCTCCTTGCTCGCCGGCTTCTTGGTGAGAGCCGAGGCGACGGCCACGGCCATGGTTATTCCGGCCGAAGGGCCGTCCTTGGGGATGGCTCCGGCGGGAACGTGAATGTGAATATCGTGCTTTTCATGAAAATCCCTATCGACGCCGAGCTGCGCCCATCGGGATCGGATGTAGGTGATGGCCGCTCTTGCCGATTCCTGCATCACATCTCCGAGCTGCCCTGTGAGGATGATCTCGCCCTTCCCGGGAACGAGCGCCGCTTCGACGAAGAGGACATCTCCTCCCGATAAAGTCCAAGCCAAGCCCGTCGCGACTCCGATCTCCTTCCCCCTCTCCGCGACCTCAAATCTGTACTTCTCCGGGCCGAGGAACTCCTTTACGTTCTCCGCCGTGACGACCACCTTCTCCTTTCCGTTTTCGGCCGCCCTCCTGGCGACCTTGCGGCATATGGCGCCGATCTCCCTCTCCAGATTTCTGAGACCGGCTTCCCTCGTGTAATTCCTGATGATCTTCATGATGGCGTCATCGGTGAACTCGAGCTGCTCCGGGGAGAGGCCGTGCTCTTCGAGCTGCTTGGGTATGAGATGCCGCTTGGCGATCTGCAGCTTCTCGTATTCGGTGTACCCCGGAAGCTCGATGACCTCCATTCGATCGAGGAGCGCCGGAGGGATGGTATCGGTCGCGTTGGCGGTAGCTATGAACATCACCTTGGAGAGATCGAAGGGAACGTCGAGATAATGATCCACGAAGGCGTAATTCTGCTCGGGATCGAGAACTTCGAGCAAAGCCGCCGCCGGATCTCCTCTGAAATCCGCTCCGAGCTTATCGATCTCATCGATCATGAAGACGGGATTGTTGGATCCGGCCCTCCTCAATCCCTGAATTATCCTCCCCGGAAGAGCTCCCACATAAGTGCGGCGATGCCCTCTTATCTCAGCTTCATCTCTCACCCCTCCGAGGGAGATCCTGACGAACTTCCTTCCAAGAGCTCTGGCTATGGACTTCCCCATGGAGGTCTTCCCCACCCCCGGAGGCCCTTTGAAGCAGAGGATGGGGCCTTTCGCATCCGGCTTGAGCTTTCGGACGGCGAGATATTCCAGAATCCTCTCCTTCACTTTCTCCAAATTGTAGTGATCTTCATCGAGAACCTTGGCCGCATGCTCCAAATCCAGATTGTCCTCCGTGCTCACCGACCAGGGGAGGGAGATGAGCCAATCCAAGTAGGTTCGGGCTACGGTGTATTCGGCGGCTTGAGGCGGAATTCGGGATAGCCTCTCGAGCTCCTTCTCGGCTTCCCTCTTCACCTCCGGAGGCATTCCGGCGGCTTCTATCTTCTGCCGGAGCTCGTTTATCTCGGCGGTGCGCTCGTCGAGCTCTCCGAGCTCCCTCTGAATGGCTTTGAGCTGCTCGCGAAGGAAGAACTCCCTCTGGGCTTTGTCCATCTCCTGCCGGACTTGAGATTGGATTTTGTCGCGAAGCTCGAGGATTTCGATCTCCCGATTGAGGAATTCGGTGAGGCGCAAAAGCCTCTGCTTCACATCGGCGAGCTCCAAGATCTCCTGCCTCTCCTTCAAATTGAGATTCATGTGAGCGGCCACGAAATCGGCGAGCCCTCCGGGATCGGGGATGTTCATCGCGGCTATGCCCAGCTCCTCGGGAAGGTGAGGAGCCAAGGACACGATCTTCTGGAAGAGGGCCACCACATTTCGAACCAAAGCTTCAAGTTCCGGCCCCTCCTCCACCTTCTCCTCCACCTTCTCCACCAGCGCTCGAATGAAGGGGGAGGTCTCGAGGATCGCCTTTATGCGAATTCTGGAGAGCCCCTGAAGCACCGCCCTTACGGAGCCGTCGGGAAGCTTGAACATCCTCACGATGAGAGCGGCCGTTCCGACCCCGAAGAGATTGGCGGGAGGAGGTCCGGAGACCTCGGGATTCTCGGCGAAAACCCCCACGAGCTTATCTTGCGTCGACACCACATGATCGATGAGCTTCACCACCTGCTCATCGCGAGTGGCGAGAGGGATGATGAGGGAGGGGTAGACCACCGCATCTCCGCTCGGCAAGATGGGGAGGATCTCGGGAACGGGGTACTCTGAGGGCCTCTTGGGAAGCTTCTCCATGGGAAGAAGCGGTATCAGCATCTCTCGCTCCTCATCTGATCTTTATATGATACGTCCTCGCCTCTCGAGCTTTGGGGAGGACGATCTCGAGGAGGCCGTCTTCATAATAAGCTCTCGTCTCGGAGGCATCAACCGGAACGGGAAGCTTTATCTCCCTCTCGAAGGGGCCGGTCGGGATTTCAAGCTGATAGTAGGAGGTCCTCCCTCCGGCCCTCACCGTTCGGCGCCTCTCCCCTCTTATCGTCACCTTATCGTGATCCACGAGGATCTCGATCTCCTCCTTCTTCACGCCAGCGAGATCCACGACGATCACGATCTCCTCATCGGTCTCGTAGACATCCGTCGCCGGAACCCATATTCGGGGGGAGTAATGAACGGAGGGAGGCTTCGCGCCCGCAAGCCTCTCCAAGAATCTCTCCATATCCCTCTGCACCGCATCGATCATTATGAGCCAATCCTCCCTGTAGAAGGCCACCTTCATCCCCCCTTTACAGGCCTCCGAGAAAGCCCTGTATTCCTCGCCTTATGAGCATCACGGCGATGGCCGCGAGGATAAGGCTCACTATATGAGATACCGCCTGAAGGCCTCTCTGTCCCAAAGCTTTTGCGATCCGATCCGCTTGATAAAAAATAACGCCCGCGACGGCGAGATTCGCAAGAAAAGCTCCAACTACATAATACCATCTATGTTCGCCGGAGAGAAGGAGGAGCGTCGTGAGGGCGGCCGGCCCCACGACGAGAGGCGTTCCCAGAGGAACCACCCCCACTATCTCCCTGTCGATCTGCTCGGCGAATTCGACAAATCTTCCGGTTATGAGATGCCTTATCGAGAGGATGAGCAGGACGATCCCTCCTCCGATGAGGAAATCCGCGATCTCAATTCCCAGGAAGTCGAAAATAGCCCTCCCGAGGGCGATGAAGCCCACGCCGAACCCGAGGCCTGTGAGCAGAGCGAGCCTCACCACCCTCAGCCTCTGCGAGGAGGTCATATCGGCGGTGAGGGCGAGGAGGAAGGGAAGGGTGCCCAGGGGATCGATGGCCACGAAGAGGGGAATGAAGCAGTAGGCGAACTCCTTCACACGAGAAACCCCTTCTCGGTCGCCCTTATATGCTCGATGGAGCGCCGGACGTCCACGAACACCCTCTCGGCCTCCGCCACATGCTCCCTCTTCACCTTCTCCTCCCCGTCCTTCTCCGCTATGATCTTCGCGGGAAGGAGGAGCTGAGAGGCGTAGCGAAGCGAGGCCTGCTCCCCCAAAGCGACGAGATACTCCAGAGCTTCCTCCTCGACCTTCACCTCCTCCTCTCGAATGCGAAGCTTCAAGATCTCCCTGATCTCATCTCGATTGTAGAGCTTGGTGTTGGCGATGAGGAGGCGATCGAGGAGGTCCAAAGGTATGCCGTGAGGAGATTCGATATCCGTTCCGCGAATTCTGGCCGTTCCCCTGTTGGTCGCCAGAACCAAAATGGGGGCGAACTCCTGTTCCATGGCGCGATTGAGGAAGGCGAAAGCCTCTATATCGAGCATATGAGCTTCATCGATGAAGAGCACGCCGGGGATGAGCTCGGCCATCTTCTCGAAGATCATCCGGTTCACCCTCTCATCAACGGCCTTCCTCACCTCATCCGAGATCTCCTCCCCCATAAAGCCGAACATCCTCCCCGTGCTTATATTGGCCATATCGAGATCGTGAAGGGTGAGGGTGTAGGTGAACTCCTTCCTCTTCCTTATGGGGCCCGCGGGGGTTTCCACCTTCTCGATCCCCAGAGTGTAATCCACCTCCTTCTCCTCCTCCCCCTCCACAACCCTTCTGGGCCTCGTGCTCCCCATGACGGTGAGGCGACCGGTGGCCGCTTCGATCATCACCACATCCCCCTCTTCCACCCTCTGCTTCAGAAGCTCCAGAGCTATCTCCTGCCCCACTTCGATGGTCCTCTTCTCCTCCGTGGTCTTGAGGGTGATGAGAGCGCCCACCGGTATCTCCATGTAGGAGACCAGAGGATGAGCCGCCTTCTTTATCCTTATCCTCTCGACCTCCCCCTCGTAGACTTCTCTCGTCTCCTTTATCTTCACCCCGATAGCCCGCCTTATGGTTTGCGTGAGGAATTCGGTCTTGTTTATCCCGGCGCTGTAAATGGA
>CAYRBX010000002.1:19923-27196 GCA_964422695.1 uncultured Dehalococcoidia bacterium | reverse complement strand
CCCCCTCCCTCCCGAGATCGAGATCTCCTCCGATCCCGAGGAGGTGGCGAGGGCGGATCTCCTCATCTTCGCCGTGCCCTCTCAGACGATGCGCGAGAATGTGCGCAAATTCAAGGCCTTCCTCCCCCCCGAAATTCCGGTGATGAGCGCGGCCAAGGGGATAGAGCTTGAGACGTTGAAGCGGATGTCGGAGGTGATCGGAGAGGAGATAGGAGATGAGGAGGGGAGGAGGATCTTGGTCATCTCGGGCCCCAATTTCTCCCGGGAGATAGCGAGAGGCCTTCCGGCGGCCACGGTGGTGGCGGGGAGGGATCCGGAGCTCGCGATGAGAGCTCAGCAATGCCTCTCCTCGTCGCGATTTCGCGTTTACACGAACTCCGATGTCGTGGGAGTGGAGCTCGGAGGGGCTTTGAAGAACGTGATCGCTCTCGGAGCGGGGATGATAGATGGGCTGGGGCTCGGCGATAACCTGAAGGCCGCATTGATAACGAGGGGGCTTGCGGAGATCACCAGACTGGGGGTGGCCATGGGGGCGAATCCCCTCACCTTCTCCGGCCTCTCGGGGCTCGGGGATCTCGTGGCCACCTGCCTGAGCCCTCTGAGCCGCAACAGAGCTTTGGGGCGGGAGCTCGCCTCGGGGAAGACCTTGAAGGAAGCGCTTCGCGCCGTAAGCGGCGTGGCCGAAGGGGTTTACACCACGATCGCCGCCCGGAAGCTCTCCCAAAGGTATGACGTCGAGATGCCGATCGCCGAGAAGATCTACGAGGTCCTCTTCGAAGGCCTTGATGTGATGACGGGGATAAGCGAGCTCATGGAGAGGGCGTTGAAACCCGAATTCGCCCTCCAGCCCTCCTCCTTCTGATCTCTCGCCCCCGTGGTATAAAATCCGAGGGGGGATTCGGCATGCTCCCGCCTCAAGATGCCCGGCCGATCCGATTTCGGGCTTTGGGGAGGAAGATCGCCTCCCTCGTCGTGAAGCGAAGCTTTCAGACGGCGGTCATCTTGAGCGTTGTGGGGGCCATCTCCGCCCTCTCATGGCTTCTCATCTCGGATATCGCGATTCGAAGTCGCTTTGAACTTGATTACGGCGGGGTCTTCCTCCTGAACCTCCTGGGAGCCGCCACCATTCTGGTTCCGGTTCCCGGAGATGCCTTCAATATTCAGCTCGTATGCCTGCTCAAATTCAAGCCCCTGTGGGTGGGGATTGCGAGCGGAGCGGGAAGCGGAATAGGAGAGCTTTCAAGCTATCTTGTGGGCCGCTACCTCGGAAGTTGCTACTATGAGGCCTTGTCGAGAAAGCGGAGGCTTGCGGGATTCTTCAGGAAGGCGGAGAGGTGGCTTCAGAAATTCGGAGCTCTGGCCGTCTTCCTCTTCGCCGCCCCCTACCTTCCGTTTGATGTCATGGGGATCACGACGGGGTTCTTCCGATATCCTCTCTGGAAGGTGGCCCCCGCCTGCATGGCGGGGAGGCTGGCCCGCTGCCTCGCCGTGGCCTTCCTCGCCGCGTACTTCGGCGGGCTCCTCCCCTCCCATCTTCACCTCTGGAATTTGCCTCCTCACGGATAAAGAGGAGGGAGATCGAGCCCCATATCCTCCGGAAATCCCATCATGATGTTCATATTCTGTATCGCCTGCCCGGCTCCTCCCTTCACGAGATTATCGATGCAGCTTATAACGAGAAGCCTTCTTGTTCTCCTGTCGACCGCGGGATGGATGAGGCAGAGATTGCTGCCCCGAACGTGCTTGGTCTGAGGGGGGAAGTCCACAACCCGCACGAACTTCTCCCCCTCGTAAAACTCCCGATAAAGCCTCCTTACCTCCTCATCCGATACCTCCTCCTTGAGCTTCGCGTAACATGAGGTGAGAATGCCCCGGTTCATGGGAACGAGATGCGGAAGGAAGGTTACGGAGACGGGTGCGAGCCGGCCGAGCTCCTGCTCGATTTCGGGAAGGTGACGATGGCCCCCGATGGCATAAGCCGAAATCCCTTCGTTCGCCTCCGGGAAGTGAGATTGAAGGGATAAAGTCCTCCCGGCTCCCGAAACTCCCGATTTGGCGTCGATCACAAGATCCGCTTCCACAAGCCCCATCTTCAGAGCCGGAAGGAGGGAGAGGATGGCTCCGGTGGGGTAGCAGCCCGGATTCGCGACGAGCCTTGCTTTCCTTATCTCCTCCCGGCGGATCTCCGAAAGCCCGTACACCGCTTCTTTCAAAAGCTCGGGATAAGGATGCTTTACGCCGTACCATCTCTCGTACTCCGCGGCTTCCTTCAGTCTGTAATCCGCGCTGAGATCCACAACTCTGATCCCCCTCTCCAATGCCCTCCTCACGGGCTCGATGCTCGCCCCGTGAGGAAGGGCGAAGAAGGCGAGATCCACCTCCCCGAGCTCCTCCTCCAGCCGGAGATCCAAAGAGGCGAGATGAGGAAACACCTCTCCTATCTTCCTTCCCGCGGCGCTCCTCCCCGTGATCGAAGCTATCTTCACCTGAGGATGGCGGAGGAGGAGCCTCAGGAGCTCCGCTCCTATATACCCCGTGGCGTTCACCACCCCGACTCTGATCATCTCCCCTCCGGTTCGAAGAAATTCCAAGCGTTCTCCCAGAGCATTTTCCTCTTCGCCTCTTCGGGGAGCTCGGAGTTCAGGACTTGAAGCAGCCGGTAATCCTCGGGAGCGATCCTTACGGAATCGGTGTTGAGGATTATGCGATCGAGGTGAGATCTGAATCTCGCATATATCTCCAGAACGTCTTCAAGAGAGCATTTCCCCTCATTGAGGGAGACGCCCGCCCGAAAGCCCCTCTGCAGCACTTCTCCCGCGGTCTTCGGGGTTGTGTGATCGATGAGAACGAGATCCCGAAGCTCGGGGAAATCCTCAAGAAGGCTCAAAGTCCTGCGCGTCATCTCCTCCTTCCGGCTTCTGGGGGTGTGAATGCATACCTTCCTCCTCGTCCCTTCGGCGAGGAGCTTTCTCGCGACCTCAAGCTGCCCTCGAAGGAACGCCTCCTCCACCTCATCCCCTCTCTCCAAGCCGATCTCCCCGATCCCGCAGACCTCATCCTCCCTGAGGAATCTCTCGAGAATTCGAAAGGCCTCCTCCGGGAAGACGGGCTCTCCTCTTGAGGATTCGGGAATGGAGCGAGGATGAAAGCCGAGGCAAGCTTTGCCCCAAATCCCCCTCCTCCTCACCCTCCGAACGAGATCCAAAATCCTCTCGAAATACCTCTCGAAATCTCCCAATTCCCGAGGCGGGGGCTCGAGGTAAGCCCAAGTTACGAATCCTATCCTTTCCTTCTTGAAGAACGAGATCGCCTCTTCCCCCTCTCTCAAGATGAGATCGAGATGAAGGTGCGCGTCCAGTATCCTCACCTTCATCTCCTCATGGCTTCCGCGAGCTTCTCCTCGCATTTGGAGCAGAAGCGAGCGCTCTTCCTGTCGGTATCGAGAAGCGAATTCGAGAAGAACATCACGCACCGAGGATTTGAGCAGTGCCCCAAGCCCCAAGTGTGCCCGAGCTCGTGCACCGCCTCCTTCAGAATCCTCTCCTCGAGGAGCTTCTCATCGGGAGGAAGGCCGTAGAACTCCTGGCGGAGCCTGCAGATCGAGATCACGGCGACCCCGTTTAGGGGATCGGCCTCGCCGAAGATGAAATTGAGCCCGGGGGCGTAGAGATCCGCCGAGGTGATGCCGAGCTTCCTCTCGCTCGGGGATCTCCGGGCCGAGATCCTCTGCAGGATGAGGCGTCCCAAGCACTGTCCTCTTGAGGGATCGAAAGCGTATAGGGGCTCCTCCATCTGAGGCCCTTCGACGACCTTCCTTTTGAAGATCTCCTCAAGATCCGATTTGAGCTTCAAGATATATGCTTCCTTCACCTCTCCGATGCGAATCAATTCGATCTCCCCGCTCATTCTCCGCCTTAATAATAGTAAAATGAGGGAAGTCCGGCGGGCCGGAGGAGGAGAGATGGAATTCGAGGCTATAATAGGGCTTGAAATTCACGCTCAGCTTCTCACCAAGAGCAAGATGTTCTGCTCCTGCAGCGCGGATTACGCCGGAGCTCCTCCCAACACTCACGTATGTCCCGTGTGCCTCGGGATGCCGGGAACCCTTCCGGTGATAAATCGAAAGGCCGTCGAATATGCCATCATGGCGGCTCTTGCTTTGAATTGCGAGATCTCCGAATACGTGAAATTCGATCGCAAAAATTACCCTTATCCGGATCTCATGAAGGGATATCAGATCTCGCAATACGATATGCCTTTATCCCGGAACGGATGGCTTGAGATAGAAGCTCAGGGGAAGAGGAAGAGGATAGGGATCATAAGAGTGCACCTCGAGGAGGATGTGGCGAAGCTCAAACACGTGACCACTCCGGAGGGCGAATCCTACACGCTGATAGATGTGAATCGATCGGGCGTTCCCCTCTTGGAGATCGTGACGAAGCCCGATTTGAGAACCCCGGAGGAGGCGAGGGCTTTCCTCATGAAGCTTCGCACCATCCTCAGATACCTCGGGATCTCCAGCGGCAATATGGAGGAGGGGAGCTTGAGATGCGATGCCAATGTGAGCGTTCGCCCTCTGGGAAGCGATATCATGCCCCCGAAGGTCGAGATCAAGAACATGAACAGCTTCAAAGCCGTATACCAAGCTCTGGAGTATGAGATCAACCGCCAAATAGAGATCTTAAAGGGAGGAGGGGAACTGGTTCAGGAGACGAGAGGATGGGTGGAGGATAAGGGGATAACGGTCCCCCAGCGAACCAAGGAGTACGCGCACGATTACCGCTACTTTCCCGAGCCCGATCTTCCCCCCCTTCACATAAGCAGGGAGTGGGTGGAGGAGATAAGATCCCGGCTTCCGGAGCTCCCCGATGCCCGAAGGGATCGCTTTGTGGAGCAGTACAAGCTTCCGGAATACGATGCCGGAATACTGGCGAACTCAAAGCCTCTGGCCGATTACTTCGAAGCGTGCTTGGCTTTGATGGAGCCCACTCCCGAGAACGCCAAAACCATAAGCAACTGGCTTCTGGGGGAATTCGCCCGCCTTCTGAATCTCGCCGGGCTGGAGATCGATCAGGCCAAAGTGAAGCCCGAGCAGCTCGTCGAGCTCGTGCGGAAGGTGGAGAGAGGGGAGCTCACCTTGACGTTGGCGAAGAGGGTTTTCGAGAAGATGTTCGAGAGCGGGAGGAGCGCCTCCGAGGTGATGGCCGAGGAGGGCCTCGGGGTGATGGCCGGCGAGGAGCTCAAGCCCTTGGTGAAGCGCGTGATAGAGGAGAATCCGAAGGCCGTCGCCGATTACAAGAAGGGGAAGAAGCAAGCTCTGCAATTCCTCCTCGGACAGGTGATGAGGCTCACCCGAGGTCAGGCCGATCCTCAGATCACAGCGGCTCTGCTCAGAGAGGAGCTGGGGGAGTGAGGAGATGGTTCCCGCGGCCGTACAGGTGGTGCAGATAATTCTGGCCGTTCTCATCATCATCGCCGTCGTGCTTCAAGCTCGGGGCAGAGGAGTGGGAGGGATCTTCGGAGAGGGCGGAGGGCTTACGGCCTTCAGGAGCCGGAGGGGGATCGAGAAGGTCATTTTCCGCCTCACCATCATTCTGAGCGTGATCTTCATCTTCCTGGCCGCCCTCTCGGTCTCGGGCGTCCTCAAGGGCTCATGAGCGGGCGTCCGATCATAACCCTGCTCACCGACTTCGGCCTTGAAGATCCCTTCGTCGGGGTGATGAAGGGGGTTATTCTGGGGATAAACCCCGAAGCTCAGATCGTCGATCTCTGCCATCTCGTAAGGCCTCAGGATGTCTTCGAGGCCGCCTTCATCCTCGGAATTTCCTTCGAGCACTTCCCTCCCCGAACCATTCACGTGGCGGTGGTGGATCCGGGAGTGGGCACCGAGCGCAAGATCGTGGCCGTGGAGGCGCACGGCGCCTTCTTCATAGCTCCGGATAACGGCATCCTGAGCTTCGTCCTCCGGGAGATCGCGGGAGAGGAGGAGGGGTTCTGCCCCAAGCCTCGCGAGAGGGAGATAAAGCCGCCCTTCCGCGCTGTTCGGATCTCAAATCCGCGTTTCTGGAGGCATCCGGTAAGTCGGACCTTTCACGGAAGGGATATCTTCGCTCCGACGGCCGCCCACCTCTCCTTGGGGGTTCCTCTCGAGGCCTTCGGGGAGGAGCTCGGAACCTTAAATCTCTTCCCCATACCCAAACCCAGATATGAGCCCGACGGCTCCATCTTCGGACATGTGGTTCATATCGATCGCTTCGGAAACCTCATAACCGATGTGCCCGGAGATGCGGTCTCCGAGAAGGCCGTAATTCAAATAGGGGGGCATATGATCCGGGGGGTGTGCAGATCTTATGCGGAGGGGGAGGGCCTCCTCGCCCTTGTGGGAAGCCACAATTTCCTGGAGATAGCCCTGAAGGACGGGAGCGCCGCTCTCGCTCTCAATGCGAGGCGAGGGCAGGAGGTCCGGATCAAAAATTAGACGGTTTGGTTTATAATTCTTGCCGGAGGTGAAGGGGAGATGAGGTACGCGGAGACCGGATACGCCCTCGAGATCGATCTCACGAAGGGAAGCGTGGAGAGGGTTGAGACGGATCCGAGAGATACGGAGCTTTATCTGGGAGGGCTCGGATTCTGCGCGAAGATACTCTGGGATAGGGTGCCGCCCGAAGTCGATCCCCTCTCCCCCGATAACATCCTCATCTTCAGCACCGGCCTTCTGGATGCGACCCCCGCTCCCGCGGCGAATCGGGTGATCATCTCCGCCATCTCCCCTCAAACGCGCCTCATGGGCTTCTCGATGATGGGGGGATATTGGGGGCCGGAGCTCAAGCGAGCGGGTTACGACAGGATCATCATCAAGGGGAGGGCGCCCGAGCTTGTTTACATCTGGATAAACAACGATAAGGTTGAGATAAGGGAGGCTCCTCACCTCAGGGGGAAGAGCACTTATGAAACCCAGCACCTCATAAGAGAGGAGGTGAAGGAGCCCAGAGCTCAGGTCATCTCCATAGGGCTTGCGGGGGAGAATAGGGTTTACTTCGCTTCGGTTGAAGCGGAGGGGAACAGCTCGAGCAGGCTCGGAATGGGAGCCGTGATGGGCTCCAAGAACTTGAAGGCGATAGCCGTTCGCGGAACCAAGGATATTTACATCGCAGAGCCGGAGAAATTCATCGAGCAGTGCAATGAAGTTCTGAAATACATGAAGTACCGAATGGAAAACCCGATCAAGGGTGTCGATCCGCAGCTCGCTTATCTCGGGGCCTCTCGAGCAATG
>CAYRBX010000002.1:10951-19823 GCA_964422695.1 uncultured Dehalococcoidia bacterium | reverse complement strand
ACGGCTCCTCAGGTGATGGCCTTCGCGATCGAGCTTTACGAGGCGGGCATTCTCACCGATGCGGATCTTCCGGGATTCCCCTCCAACAATGCCGATAGGTTCTTCTACCTCCTCGAGAAGATCGTGAGAAGAGAGGGGATAGGCGATATCCTCGCGGATGGCGTTTACTGGGCGGCGCGGAAGATAGGAAGGGGGGCGGAAGAATACGATCACAATACCATCAAAAAGCATGAGCAGGTTCCCATCAAATTGGGTGTTGTGAATCCCATGTACTACCTCATGTGGGCAACGGGAGAGAAGGCGAACATCACGCAAATAGAGGGGCAAATACCTCAAGCCCCCTTCCCCACGAAGGAGCTTAGAGAGGAATTCGTGAAAGATTGGATTCAGGTGCCCACAGGCAAGGAGGAGAGGTTCAAACAATTCATTCTCGAATGGGGAGATGAGGGGAAGAACATCCCCTTCTGGCCTCCGATAGATCTCATCTGCGAGCTCGTCGAATGGCAGGAGACCATGCATTACATCGATGATTGCACCGGAATATGCGCGGGCGTCTCCTCATTCGCATATAAACCTCCTTACCACATCCATAACATTCCTCTCTTCATATCTTATGGAACGGGTATGGATATTGATGAGAATACGCTCTGGGAGACGGCCGCAAGGGTGAGGAATTTGGTGAGAGCGAATAACATAAGAAGGGGATTGAGAAGAGAGGACGAAGAGCCTCCCAAGGATCACTGGAAGAAGAGATTCCCGGAGTACGAGCAAAAGGTCAAAGATGAATATTACAAATTCAGAGGATGGAACAAAGACGGCATTCCCACAAAGGAGACCCTTCACAAACTGAAGCTCGATTACGTTTATGAGGACTTCGTGAAGAGAGGAATACTGAAGGAGGACGGAGAATAAATGGCGAAGAAGAAAAAGATCATTAAGACGATAAAAGTCGATCTCGATAAATGTATAGGATGTTTGGCGTGTGAGGTAATTTGCTCGGCTTTTCACTCCACACCTAAATACAGCAGCACCAATCCCGATCGATCAAGAATCAGGGTTTTGAGAGATGAGCTCAGAGGGATTTACTTTCCGATTCGAGCCGGCGCTTATGTGAAAGCTGAATGCGCGGGGAGAGCCGCTTACATAATCGGCGGAAGGGATTACGGGGAATGCAATCTCTGCAATACGGCTTGCCCCTCGAGGGATTTGTTCAAGGAACCCGACTCCGGCCTTCCTCTGAGGTGCGATATGTGCGAGAGCGAGCCGCCGCTGGAGAAGCCCATGTGCGTTCAATGGTGTGAGCCCGAAGCTCTGATCTACGAGGAGAGAGAAGAGGAGGTCGAAGAGGAAGAGGAGAGGGAAATGGATGAACTTGAAGAGGGAATTGAATTCCTGGTGGATAAATATGGCCTTGATAAGGTGAAAGAGGTCCTGACCAAGGTGGAGATCGCAAGAAGAGGAGGAAGCTGAGCTCATGGAAACGGTTATCCTATCCGAATATAAAGAAATAAGGGAATTCATAGAGGAGAAGGGAGATCCTTTTAAATTATGTTTTCAATGCGGGAAATGTGATGCTTCGTGTCCTTGGAATAGGGTTACGAATTTCAGCATGCGGAAATTGGTCAGAGAGGCGAGTTTCGGGCTCACCGAAATAGAATCCGAGGAGATCTGGCGTTGCACCACTTGCGGAAGATGTACGGTGTACTGCCCGAGAGGGGTGAATCAAACTGAAGTCGTGAGGATCTTGCGCCGAATAGCTACCGAATATAGGGTCTTCCCCGGCCGCGCCCAGCCTATAAGCGCCGTCGGCGCGAATCTTGCAACTCTGGGAAATCCGATCGGAGAGAAGAGAGAGGAAAGGGCGAAATGGGCAGAGGGAATGCCTGTGAAGCGATTTGATAAAGATACAGAGTATCTTTATTTCCCCGGCTGCTATCTTTGTTATGACTCCAGAATGAAGAAAGTGGCCAAAGCTACAGCGAATATCCTGAATGCAGCAGGAGTAAGTTTTGGGATACTTGGAGAGAAAGAAAATTGCTGCGGAGAGAGCATTCGAAAGGCCGGTGATGAAGAGCTCTTTACACATCTTGCCGTGGAAAATATAAAAACCTTTGTCGAACATAAAGTCAAAAAGATCATAGTGAATTCCCCTCACTGCTATCACACGTTCAAGAACGAATATTCCTCCGAATTCATGGTTAATTTCGAAGTTTATCATATAAGCCAAATTCTCCTCCAGCTCATTAAAGAAGGGAGAATCAAATTCTCAAAAGAGTATAAGAAGAGAGTTGCATATCATGATCCATGCTATTTGGGCAGACATAACGGCATTTACGATGCGCCGAGAGAAGTCCTGAAGATGGTGCCCGGCTTGGAGCTTGTGGAACTTCCCGAAACAAGAGAAAAGAGTTTATGTTGCGGCGGCGGGGGAGGAGGAATTTGGATGGAGACACCGAAAGGCGAGAGGCTCTCCGATCTCAGAGTAATGCAAGCTGTTGAAGTCGGCGCGGAGGTTCTGGTTACCTGTTGTCCTTATTGCATTATCAACTTCGAAGATAGCAAATTAACCTTAGCAGAAGCGGGAGAGCTGGAGATAAAAGACCTCACGGAGGTAATAGAAGAAGCGATATAAATGATAAGAGGAATAGCCGAGATAACATGTGATCGCTTCTCCGAGAAGGAGCAAATCAAAATTGCGATTCGAGTTCCTCGTGATATCTCTCTCAAAATTCGCGTAAATGGCGAAGATATAATCACCACTTTATGCACGCCCATGAATCTCGATCATCTCGTTATCGGTTTTTTATATACCGAAGGGATGATTTCGGAGCTCAAAGATATAATTGAGATGAAGGTAAGTGAAGAAGAAGGGCTCGCAGATGTGAAATTAAAAAGCGAACGCGAATCGCGGAAACTCGGAGAAGTGAAATCAGCTCTCACCGTGAGCGCGGCAGAGATACTCTCCCTCATTAAGGAATTTCTGAAGGAAATGCAACTTCAATCCCTTTCGGGAGGCGTTCATGCTTCGGCTCTTTGCGATCCCGGAAGAGTGCTCGTCGTAGCTGAGGATATAGGTCGTCACAACACTTTGGATAAAATACAAGGAGAATGTATGCTCAAGGGAATTGCGACTAAAGATCGCCTCCTCTTGACCACAGCCCGCTTCTCTCCTCAAATGCTTCTCAAGGCGGCGAGAATGGAAATTCCGGTAGTTGTTTCAAGGCATCCGCCTCCGTTGAGCTCCATTTCCCTTGCCAGAGAGCTGGGCATCACTTTGGTCGGACATCGCTGGGAAGATCATCTTCTGGTGTACACTCATGCAGAACGCATTTCGGCCGAAGGGGGGAATGGCGATGAGGGAATTCGCTGAGGTCGAAAGGAGATGGGGAGACGTCCTGGTTGTAGGCGGAGGGATAAGCGGAGTTCAGGCCTCTCTCGATCTCGCCGCCTCCGGATTTAAGGTCTTCTTGGTCGAAAAGCTTCCGAGCATCGGCGGGCATATGGCACAGCTCGACAAGACCTTCCCCACCAACGAATGTTCGATATGAATACTGGCGCCTAAGCTGGTCGAGGCCGACCGGCACCCGAACATAGAAATTCTGAGCTACGCGGAGATCGAAAGGGTGGAGGGAGGGGCGGGGGATTTCACCGTCACCCTGAGGAAGAAGCCGAGGTATGTCAATGAGGAGAAGTGCACCGGATGCACCACCTGCGTTCAGTACTGTCCGATCCTCATCCCCGACCCCTTCAATCAGAACCTGTCTTTGTGCAAAGCCATTCATATCTACTTCCCTCAAGCCGTCCCGCTCAGAAGCTACATAGATGAGAAGGAATGCCTTTACCTCAAGGAGAAGAAGTGCACTATATGCCTTGAGGTCTGCAGGCAGGAGGCCGTCGATCTTGAACAGAAGCCGGAGCGAATAGAGCTGAAGGTAGGAGCCATAATCCTCGCCCCCGGATACGAGCCCTTCGATCCCAAAGCGACAGGAGAATACGAGTACGGAAAGCTGAAGAACGTGATAACGAGCCTCGATTTCGAGAGGCTCTTATCCTCCACCGGCCCGTATGGAGGCGAGGTGAGGAGGCCTTCGGACGGCGAGGTACCGAAGAAAGTGGCTTGGATCCAATGCGTCGGCTCAAGGCAGGTGATTCCCGGCGGTCACAGCTACTGCTCCGCGGTGTGCTGCACTTTCGCGCAAAAGCAAGCGATTTTGATGAAAGAGCATTATCCGGATGTTGAGACCGTTATCTTCCACAATGATATCCGTTCTTGGGGGAAGGATTTCGAGCGCTTTTGCGAGAGGGCGGAAGGGCTCGGAGTTCGATTCGTCAGGAGTTACGTCTCAATAAAGGGAGAGGATCCCGAGACCAAAAATGTGATCCTGAGGTACACAACTCCCGAGGGGGTGAAGGAGGAGGAATTCGAGCTCGTCGTGCTCTCCGTCGGTCTGGCCCCTCCTTCGGATGCGAGAGAGCTTGCCGAGAGATTCGGAATCGAACTTGAGGAGCACGGATTCTGCCGAACCAATCCCTTCAATCCTCTGGAGACCACCCGCCGCGGCATATTCGTGGCCGGCGCCTTCCAAGGCCCCAGGGATATCCCCGAATCGGTTTACACCGGAACGGGAGCGGTCGCGCTCTGCGGCCAGCTCCTCCGCCGTCGGCGAGGGAAGCTGGGGAAGGGGAGGACGTTCCCGCCCGAGCGAGATGTCTCGGGAGAGGAGCCGAGGATAGGGGTCTTCGTATGCCGCTGCGGGACGAATATCGGAGGGGTGATCGATGTTCCCGCAGTTGTCGAATATGCCTCCAAGCTTCCGAATGTGGTTCACGCTCAGGAGCAGCTCTTCTCTTGCGCGAGCAACTGCACGGAGGAGATCGCCAAAGTGATAAAGGAGAAGAAGCTCAACAGAGTGGTCGTTCCCGCCTGCTCACTTCTCACTCATGAGAACATCTTCAGGGACACCCTGAGGGAGGCGGGGCTCAATCAGTACCTGCTCGATATGCCGAATATCAGAGAGCACTGCTCTTGGGTTCACTTGAGGGAGAGGGAAGAGGCGACGGAGAAGGCGAAGGATCTCGTTCGAATGGGAGTGGCCAGAGCTCGCGCTCTCAAGCCCTTGCAGGAAATCGAGATCCCCGTCACCAAAACGGCTCTCGTGATCGGCGGAGGAGTGGCGGGCATGACCTGCGCTCTTAGCATAGCCGAGCAGGGATTTGAGGTCTATCTCGTGGAGAGGGAGAAGGAGCTCGGGGGAATGGCTCGAAGGCTTTATTACACGCTGGAGGGGCTTGACGTTCAATCCTTCCTCCGAGATCTCGTGCGAAAGGTGTATCGACACCCGCTCATTCATGTCTACACCGAGGCCGTCATCGCCGAGGTCTCCGGATACATAGGGAACTTCGTGACCAAAGTGAGGCATGAGGGGAGGGATAAGGAGATACGCCATGGGGTCGTCGTCATCGCGACCGGCGCCGAGGAGTACAAGCCGACCGAGTACCTCTACGGTAGGGATGAGAGGGTTTTAACCCAGCTTGAGCTTGAGGAGAGGATCGCGAAAGGCGATGAGAGGCTGAGAGAACTCGAAAGCGTGGTGATGATCCAGTGCGTGGGCTGCAGGAATGAGGAGAGGAAGTACTGCAGCCGGGTGTGTTGCACTCAGGCGATAAAGAACGCCCTTAAATTGAAGGAATTGAATCCCAAAGCGGATATCTACATCCTCTTCCGCGATATGAGGACTTACGGCTTCGCGGAGGATTACTACAGAGCGGCATCCGATAAAGGCGTGAGGTTCATACGCTACGAAGCCGAGGAGAAGCCGGAAGTGGAGGCGATAGAGGAGGACGGAAGGAGGTTGCTCAGAGTTGCGGTGGCCGATGCGGTTCTGAGAAAGAAGCTCGTCATAGACGCCGATCTGCTGGTTCTGTCGGTGGCCGTCGTCCCGCCCTCCGGAACCGAGGAGATAGCGAGCTTCTTCAAAGTTCCCCTCAATCCGGACGGCTTCTTCCAGGAAGCTCATGTGAAGCTGAGGCCTGTTGATTTCGCCGTGGATGGGATCTTCCTCTGCGGGATGGCGCATTACCCCAAGCACCTGCCGGAAGCCATAGCTCAGGCTCATGCGGCGGCGGCTCGAGCGGTGGAGGTGCTCTGTCAGGATAAGGTCTACGCTTCGGGCTCGGTGGCCGAGGTGGATGAAACGAAGTGCATAGGCTGCGGCGCCTGCGCGGCCGCATGCGCGTACGAAGCCATACGGCTTGAGGAGACCCCCAGGGGGAGGAAGGCGAGGGTCATACCCGTGCTCTGCAAGGGAGATGGGCTCTGCAACGCCAAATGCCCCACCGGGGCCATCTCCCTGAAGCATTTCACCGATGAGCAAATAGAGGCGCAGATAGATGAGGCCTTTGCGAAGGAGGAGATCGCGGTAGCATAGGAGGTTTCGGGATGAGGGCGAGATTCAAGCCGAAGATCTTGGGATTCCTCTGCCACTGGTGAGGGTACGGAGCGGCTGATCTGTCTGGAGTTTCCAGACAGCAGTATCCGACATCCATAAGGATCATCCGCGTGATGTGCGCCGGGAGGGTGGATCTCTCCTTCATCCTCCGCGGCTTCCTCAGCGGCGCCGACGGGGTTTGCATCATCGGATGCCATCCGGGGGAGTGCAATTACGTGACCCAAGGCAATCTTCACGCGCTCAATATGGTTCACCTGTGCAAGAGATTGCTGGAGCATATAGGCGTGAATCCCGAGAGGCTGATGATCGATTGGTGCAGCTCAAGCGAGGGAACTCGTTTCGCCGTTCTCATGAGGAATTTCACGGAGAAGATCTCGGAGCTGGGGCCTCTCGGAGCGAGCGAGGGATTGAGCTCTGAGGAGCTCAGGGAGAGGCTTGAGTATCTGCACAAGCTCGTTCCCTATATCAAATTGGCCAAGAGGGAGAAGCTGAGCTTGCGTCTCAAAGAGGAGGAGTACGAGGGGCTTTACACCAAAGAGGAGATAGAAGAGCTGCTGAGAGACGTCCCCGCTTACTACATCGATCCGGAGAGATGTCAGGCGTGCGGCATCTGCAGGAGGAGCTGCCCGGTGGGAGCGATAGAAGGAGATAAGAACCTGATACACGTGATCGATCAGGAGAAGTGCATCAAGTGCGGAACATGTTTCGAAGTCTGCCCGCCGCGCTTCAAAGCCGTAAAGAAGCTTGTAGGCGAGCCCCCGCCTCCTCCTCCGCCCGAGGAGAAGAGGGTTATAGTGAGGGAGCGCCGCTGAGGCTTCCGCGAAAGCATCGAAATTTGACCTCCTCGCCTCAGCTTTTATACTACTTCTTGAGTGCGGAAGGGAGTGGATGAGCCCCGGTGGGCTCCACGGACTTCAAATCCGCTGGTGGGCATCTTTTAAGGATGCCCATGGAGGTTCGACTCCCCCCACTCCCGCCGCGCTCTCGGAAGAGAGGTGCGGGATATGTTCGTGAGGAGATTTGAGAAGTGAGGTGATTTCGGCCGGCTGAGGCGGCAAGCGTGTCTTGCCGCAAGCCGATCGGATCTCCATGCGCCGGCTGTTCTCGGCATACTTGATATGCGCTTCTCCTTGCCGGGCGGAAGGACGGCCCGCCCGGCCTCCCTCTTCTCGGCACCTATGTAAAGCGGCTTCCCGCGGGATGATCTTCGGGCCAGAGGCCTCATCGCCTCTGGCCCTTTTTATTTGCCCGAAAGTGAGGATGAGATGAAGGAGATCTGGCCTCCACGACTTCGAATTATCCTCGGAGGACTTGCGTTCGGCGCGCTCGCCGCATCTCTCACCAAGTTGGGAAATCCCCCCAATATGGGCATCTGTGTAGCTTGCTTTTACCGGGATATCGCCGGGGCGCTCGGATTGCACCGAGCGGAAGTTGTTCAGCACCTGCGACCTGAGATCTTGGGATTTCTGCTGGGCGCTTTCATCTCCTCTCTCGCCTTCCGGGAGTTCAGACCTCGAGGAGGCTCCTCGCCGATCGTTCGCTTCTTCCTCGGGATGTTCCTCATGATCGGCGCTCTCGTCTTCCTCGGCTGCCCCATAAGGGCCCTTCTCAGGCTTGCGGGCGGAGATCTCAACGGGCTTACCGCTTTGGCCGGAGTGGCCTTCGGCGCCTTCCTTGGAATATTGTTTTTGCGCCGGGGCTTCACTTTGGGCCGCTCCCGGAGCGTTCCCTCCGCCGCCGCTTGGATGATGCCCCTCCTCTTCATCCTCCTCCTGCTCTTCGCCATCTTCAAACCTCATTTCCTCTCCTTCAGCGAGAAGGGGCCTGGAGCCATGCACGCTCCGCTCTGGATTTCGCTTCTTGCGGGGCTTTTCGTCGGGTTCATCGCTCAGAGGACGAGGATGTGCTTTGTCGGCGGCTGGCGGGATCTCATGCTCGTGAGAGATCTCCATCTTTTCAGCGGAATCGCCGCCTTCTTCATCGGAGCGCTCATCTGCAACTTCGCTTTGGGGAATTTCTCCTCCGGACTTTATCACTGGGGCTTTGAAAATCAGCCGGTGGCTCACTCCAACCATCTTTGGAATTTCTCGGGCATGACCTTGGTGGGGCTCGCGGCCACCCTTCTCGGCGGATGCCCGCTGCGCCAAACCGTGCTCGCCGGAGAGGGGGATGTGGATGCGGGAATGACGGTTTTGGGCCTCATCGCCGGGGCGGCCGTCTCGCACAACTTCCTTCTCGCCTCAAGTCCCAAGGGGGTGGGCGAGTTCGGGCCGGCGGCGGTGATCATCGGCCTGGCCTTCTGCATCGCGATCGGCCTTCTCTTCCGGGAGAAAGCGTAGGGGGTGAGAAGATGAGGGAAAAGGGGCTCGTCCTCTTCGAGCGGGCGGAGGATGCGATGAGAGGGGGCCGGACTTGAAGTTCGC
>CAYRBX010000002.1:0-10851 GCA_964422695.1 uncultured Dehalococcoidia bacterium | reverse complement strand
TATGAGCGGGGGGAGATGAGGAGCGAGGTGATCTATCTCGATAACGCCGCCACCTCCTGGCCGAAGCCGGAGGAAACCCTCCGGGCCATGGAGGAATTCATGCGCCGCATCGGAGCCAATCCGGGCCGCTCCGGACATAGATTGTCCATAGAGGCGGCATGGATATTGCTTGAAGCCCGGGAGCTTCTCGCTCAGCTCTTCGGAATCTCCGATCCTCAGCGCATCATCTTCACCAAAAACGCGACCGAAGCTCTCAATCTGGTGATCTTCGGCCTCCTCAAGCCGGGAGATCATGTGATCACTTCGAGCATGGAGCACAATTCGGTGATGAGACCGCTTCGAGCTCAGGAGAGACGAGGCGTTGAGCTCACCGTAATCCGATGTTCGGCCAAAGGAGAGCTCGATCCGGAGGATGTGAGAAGGGCCATAAAGGGAAATACGAAGCTCATCATCTTAACTCACGCCTCCAATGTGACCGGCACGATCTTCCCGGCCTCCGAGGTGGGGGAGATCGCGCGTGAAGAGGGGGTTCTCTTCTGCTTAGACGCCGCTCAAACGGCCGGAGCTCTGCCGATAGATGTGGAGGCGATGAACGTCGATATTCTGGTCTTCACGGGCCACAAATCCCTTTACGGGCCTCAGGGAACCGGAGGATTTTACCTTCGTTCCGGAGTTGAGGAGATGCTCGAACCTCTGATGAGAGGAGGAACGGGGAGCAGATCGGAGTTCGAAGAGCAACCCGATTTCCTTCCGGACAAATACGAAAGCGGAACGCCGAATGCCGTCGGCATCGCCGGGCTGGCGGGAGGCGTGCGCTTCGTTCTCTCCGAAGGGGTGGAGAAGATAAGGGAGAAGGAGAGGAGGCTCACCCGAAAGCTCATCGAAGGATTGAAGTCCATACCCGGCGTGAGGATCTACGGACCCGAGGATGAGGGGAGGCGGATCGGCATAGTCTCCCTCAACATCGAAGGGATTTCCTCCTCCGAGCTCGCCATGATCTTGGATGAGGAGTTCGGCGTGCTCACACGTCCGGGCCTGCACTGCGCTCCCTCGGCGCACCGCACCATAGGAACTTTCCCTCAGGGCGCTTTGAGGATGAGCGTGAGTTACTTCAATACGGAGGAGGAAATAGAGTTCGCCGTTCAAGCGGTAGGAAAAGCGCGAGAGAAAGCTTTGAGATACGGGGGCGGTGGATACGGCGGATGCGAGAGGGCTTTCCTTCCCCAAGCCCGTGGTGCTTACGAGGAAGGCGGATATGAATGCTCGGAGGGCTGATGGCGATTTGAACGTGAAGAAGAGGGCTTACAGCGTGGCGTTGTTCTATTCGGTGAGCGCCGCCCTTCGGGCGGAGAAAATCCTCAAGGAGGGGGGTGTGGAGTGCAAGCTCATCCCCATTCCGCGACATCTGAGCTCCGACTGCGGAATTTGCGTGCGGTTTCCGGCGGAGGAAGAGGCGAAGGTGCGGATGGCGCTTGAAGGGAGAGTTGAAATACAAGCTATCTATCGCCTTTGGGGAGGTGAGAGGATGATCGAGGTGGATGTGCGCGGCTTCTCCTGTCCCATTCCCGTGGTGAGAACGAAGAAGGCTATGGAGGAGCATCCGGGGGAGGAGATCATCGTGCTTGTGGAAACGGAGGTATCGAAGGAGAACGTATCGCGGCTGGCCGAGATCAAAGGATATTCGGTTGAGGTGGAGAAGACGGCCGGAGGCGAATATCGCCTTCGACTTCGCCCTCGCGCCGAATGAAGCCGGAGGAGAGGAGGACGGGGAATATGGAGGAGAAGGAGCTCAAGCTCACTCAAACCACACGCGGAGCGGGCTGAGCTTGCAAGATCGGGCCCGGGGATCTGGCCCGTGCTCTATGTGTGCTTCCGGAGGTAAAAGATCCCAATTTGCTTACAGGAATAGCGGATGATGCGGCCGTTTATCGGCTGGAAGAGGATCTGGCCCTCATTCAGACGGTTGATTTCTTCACGCCTATTGTGGACGATCCTTTCATCTTCGGCCAGGTGGCCGCGGCGAACGCTCTGAGCGATGTGTACGCGATGGGAGGAAAGCCCATCCTCGCGATGAACATCATCTGCTTTCCCGTAAAGAAGATGGATATCTCCGTGCTTCAGCGAATACTTCTGGGAGGAGCGAGAAAGCTGCAGGAAGCGGGAGTTCTGCTCGTGGGCGGGCATAGCGTGGAGGATGAGGAGATCAAATACGGCCTTTCGGTGACCGGCTTAGTTCATCCCGATAAGATCTGGAGGAAGAAAGGGGCGAGGGAGGGAGATAAGCTCATACTGACCAAGCCTCTGGGAACGGGGATCATCAACACGGCGGTGAAGGCCGAGATGGCCAGCAGAGAGCTTGAGGCCAAATCCATCCAAACCATGCTCACTTTGAACAAGAGGGCGGCTGAGATCATGGCCGAAGCCGAAGTTCACGCGTGCACCGATATAACGGGCTTCGGCCTTCTGGGCCACCTCTGCGAGATGGTGGAGGGCGGCGAGGTGGGGATGGTGATCTACTCCTCCGCCGTTCCCTTCTTCCCCGAGGTGAGAGAGCTCGTCGAGATGGGCTTGGTTCCGGGAGGGCTTTATCGAAATCGCGAATTTCGAATGCCGATGCTGGATGTAGCTCCCGGAGTTCCCGAGTGGCTCTTGGACATCCTCTTCGATCCGCAGACCTCAGGAGGCCTCCTGTTCTCCGTTCCCTCTTGGCAGGCCGAAGAGCTCCTTCAGAAGCTTCGCCGGGAGGGGATGAGGGAGGCGGCGATCATAGGCGAGGTGGTGAGGGAGCCTCGAGGGCGAATCAAAATAGTATAGAGTTCGGCCATGTACGTTTTGGGAACCGCAGGGCACGTCGATCACGGCAAATCGGCTTTGGTGCAGGCGCTCACCGGAATCGATCCCGATCGGCTGCCCGAGGAGAAGAGGCGGGAGATGACCATCGATTTGGGCTTCGCTTGGCTTAAGCTTCCCAGCGGAAGGGAGGTGAGCATAATCGATGTTCCCGGACATGAGAGGTTCATAAAGAACATGCTCGCGGGGGTGGGGGGGATAGATCTTGCGATCTTGGTCATAGCGGCGGATGAGGGAGTTATGCCTCAGACCAGAGAGCACCTCGCCATTCTCGATCTCCTCAACGTGAAGAACGGCATTGTGGTCATCACCAAAAAGGATCTTGTAGATGAAGAGGAGCTTGAGATAGCGAAAATGGAAGCCGAGGAGCTGATCAGGGGAACGGCGCTTGAAGGGGTGCCGATCCTCACGGTCTCCGCCAAGACGGGAGAGGGCCTTCCGGAGCTCATCGCCGCCATCGATCGGCAGCTCGATTTCACGCCCAGGCGCAGGGATATCGGCCGGCCGCGCCTCCCCATCGATCGGGCTTTCACCGTAAGGGGTTTCGGAACGGTGGTGACCGGAACGCTGATCGACGGGCAGCTTCGGGTGGGGCAGGAGGTGGAGATCCTCCCCCCTGGTCTCAGAGCTCATATCCGGGGTCTCGAAACCCACAAGAGGAGGATCGAGGCGGCCGTTCCCGGAAGCAGGGTGGCCGCAAATCTCGCGGGAGTTCAGGTGGATGAGCTTGAGAGGGGAATGGTCGTAACCAATCCGGGATGGCTCAAGCCCACACAACTCGTGGATGTGAGGCTCAGAGCGATCAAGGAGCTCCCCCGCCCCATCGCTCACAACATGACCGTGACCTTCCACACGGGAGCGAGCGAGACCGTGGCCAGAGTGCTCCTCTTGGATAAGGAGAAGCTCGAGGGAGGGGAGATCGGCTGGGCTCAGCTCAGGCTCTCCGAACCCGTGGCCGTCGCCAGAGGAGATCCCTTCATCATCCGCTCCGCTTCGGGAACGCTGGGAGGGGGGGAGATCGTGGATGCTCATCCCAGAAGACATCGCCGCTTCCAAGAGGCGGTGATAAAGAGCTTGGAGATGAAGGGAGGCGATCCCAAGAACGCCCTCTTGGCCATGCTTGAGGATCGCGGCCCCTCCGAGCTCGGGGAGGCGGCTGTGGAATGCCACTTCTCGGAGGAGGAGGCGAGGAGAGCTCTTGAGGATCTGATCAGAGAGGGGAAGGCGGTCGCGGTGGGATCCGAAGGCCCTCATCAGCTCATCTTCCCTCAATCCGCTTGGAGGCGGCTCGTCGAGCAGGTGGAGGACATCGTGGCGAGTTATCACTCTCGATTTCCCCTTCGCCGCAGGATGCCCAAGGAGGAGCTCAAAAGCCGCCTCAAGATATCCCCTTCGCACGCCGATGAGGTGCTGAGGAAGCTCGTTGAAGAGGGGATTCTGGTGGAAGATGGGGCCGGGGTGAGGCTTCCCTCGCATCAGATAAAGCTCTCCCCGGAGCAGCAGGCGGAGGCGAGCGCCTTCCTGCAGGCGCTTGAGGAGAAGCCCTACGCTCCCCCGAAGCTCCCCATCGATCCCGAATTGCTCAACTTCCTCGTGGAGGAGGGGAAAGTGGTAAAAGTGAGCGAGGACATCATCTTCTCCGCCGCGGCTTATGAGGAGATGGTGAGGCGGATTATCGAACACTTGAAAACTTACGGGAAGATCACCGTGGCCGAGGTCAGAGATATGTTTCAAACCAGCCGCAAATACGCCGTGGCTTTGATGGAGTATTTGGATGAAAAGCGGATAACCCGACGAATCGGCAACGAGAGGGTTTTGAGAGCATGAGCGCGGAGCTGAGCCGCTTCCCCAGTGTGGATAAGGTGCTCTCCGAAGGGCGCGTGAGGGAGCTCTGCAAGGCCTTCCCCCGCGAGCTCGTAGTGAACTTGATACGACGGAAGCTGGCCGACGCCCGGCGGGAGGCGATGCGAGGAGGCCCCATCCCCTCGGTTGAGGAGGTGGCGAGCTGGGTGGAGGCGAAAGCGAATGAGCTCGGAAGCCTCACGCTCAGGCGGGTGATCAACGCCACCGGAGTGATACTTCACACCAATCTCGGAAGGGCTCCGCTCAGCCGGGAGGCCATAAAGGCCATGGAGGAGGCATCTCTGGGCTACTGCAATCTGGAATTCGATCTTGAGACGGGGAAGAGGGGCTCAAGACAGGTTCACGTCGAGGAGCTGCTCTGCCAGCTGACGGGAGCGGAAGCCGCTCTTGTCGTGAACAACAACGCCTCGGGCGTTCTGCTCGCCCTCACGGCTCTCGCCAAGAGGAAGGAGGTGATCGTCTCGCGCGGCCAGGCCGTGGAGATAGGAGGGGGCTTTCGCATTCCCGAAGTCATGCGGCAGAGCGGAGCCAAGCTCGTCGAGGTCGGAACCACGAATTGCACTTATCTCAGGGATTACGAGGAGGCGATCTCCCCCAGGACGGCCGCCCTGCTCCGAGTGCACGCGAGCAACTTCCGCATTATCGGCTTCACTCACGCCGTCTCGCTGGAGGAGCTCGTGGAACTTGGGCGCCGATACAACCTCTTGGTTCTGGACGATCTGGGGAGCGGGTGCTTGATCGACACCACTCGCTTCGGGCTTGATCCCGAGCCCCGCATTCAGGACAGCATCGCGGCGGGAGCGGATCTCGTCTTCTCCTCGGGGGATAAGCTCCTGGGAGGGCCTCAAGCGGGCTTGATTTTGGGCCGGAGGGAGCTCATTGAGAAGCTGAGAAGACATCCTCTGGCCAGAGCCGTTCGCATCGATAAGGTCAGGCTCGCGGGACTTGCGGCCACCTTGCTCCACTACCTCAAAGGGGAGGCGCTGGAGAAGATACCGGTGCTCCGGATGATAGCCGCTCCGCTCGAGGAGATCGAGAGGAGGGCGAGGAGATGGGCTCAGGCCATCGGCGAAGCGGCAGAGGTCATCTCCGGCGAGAGCGTGGTGGGAGGGGGGAGCCTTCCCGGAAGCTCCCTCCCCACGAAATTGGTGAGCATTCGCGCGGGGGATAAAGCTCATCGTCTGGCTCAGAAGCTGAGGCGAAATCGACCTCCTATCATCGGAAGGGTCGAAAAGGGCTCCTTGGTTCTCGATCCCCGCACCGTCCTCCCGGAGGAAGATGATATCCTGATAGAGGCCGTCCGCCGGGCGCTCAGCACGTATACTATTTAACTGGAGAGCCGAAGCTCAGGGAGGGAGAGGAGATGGGGGCGGAGTTCCTCAAAAGCGCCTTCGAAAAAGCATGGGAGAGAGCCGAAAAGATCTCCATTCCGGATGAGAAAATCAAGGAGCTCGAATTACTAAGCGAGGGGGAAAAGCTCGCAGCAGCTTTCCTCAAAGATGAAAACTTCGATCTTCTGGGAGAATTATCAAAATTCGATGCATCTTCTCAGAGGATTATTATAAAGGGCGCAGAAAATACCTTTCTTAAAAATATCGTCCTTCCCCAAACTCTCGGAATGCAAAAAGGATGCGAAAGAGCGCTTGAGGGCATAAAATTGCTAAAGCGCGATAAAGTGAGCATTGAGAATTTAGTTGAAGAAATAAAAAACCTCTTTCTTTATTACCAAGAAGCAGTAAAGCAAGCTCATGCTAAATTGAGAAAGGAGTTCGAAATTCAAATAACAAGAGCGCTTCAGGAGCAATTGGGAACTCCGGTGAAAGTTAAAGCGACCGATATCGAGCAAAATCCCGAATTTCGAGAAAAGTGGCATCAAGTGCTTCGAAATATAAATGCCGAATATGAAAAGATCCTCGATCAGCACAAAAAGGAGATAACAAATATAATGTGAGCAAGGAGGTGAAAGAGATGAAGCATGTTCATTTCCTCTACAAGCCTCAATTCGCAAATCCCATTTTATTAGCTGCTTGGCCGGGAATAGGGAATGTGGCTTTTATCGTCGCAAATTACTTGAAAGATAAATTAAATGCGGAGAAATTCGCTGAGATCGACCCGGTTGCCTTTTTTGATTCCTCGGGAGTTATAGTTAAGAGCAATATAATTTTGGCTCCTTCCTTTCCAAAAGGGGATTTTTACCATCATAGAGATCTTATCATATTCATCGGAGAAGCTCAGCCTCCGATCTCTCAATATCGAATGGCGAGTTTAATTCTCGATGTAGCTCAAGAACTCGGGGTGAAGCGAATTTACACAAGCGCTGCGGCTGTGGTTTCCAAACATGTAGAAGAACCGAAAGTTTGGGGAGCCGTAACGGATGAAAAGCTCCTTCCCGAGATCGAGAAATATGGAGCGACCTTAATGGGAGATTTCCAAATTAGAGGATTAAACGGCCTCCTCTTGGGAGTGGCAAAAGAGAGGAATATAGAGGGAATATGCTTTTTGGGCGAAATTCCCCATTATGCGGCTGAATTCGAAAATCCCAAAGCGGCGCTCGCTATTCTCAAAGTTTTAACAAATGCCCTTAATTTGGATATCGATTTGAGCGAGCTCGAAGAGAGAGCAAAAGAAACAGAGAAAAAGCTCGAAACCTTATCTAAGGAGAGCATGATAGAACATCTCGAGCATTTCACCCATCCTATATGGCAGAGAAGAAATGAAGAAGAGAAAGGAGAGTAAGACAAATGAGGAGAGGAAAAACCGCTTCCGCTTCTAAAGATTCATCGCAAGTATACTCGGCTCAGGAAATACAAGTCCTGAAGGATTTGGAAGCCGTAAGGCGTCGCCCGAGCATGTATATCGGAGGGGTAGATCAACGCGGCTTACACCATTTGATTTTCGAAATTGTAGATAACAGCATTGATGAGGCGATGGCAGGTTATTGCAATCAAATAAAAGTGATCATTCATGAAGATAATCGGATTACAGTAAGTGATAACGGAAGGGGGATTCCGGTAGAAACTCATCCGGTGACGAAAAAATCCGCTTTGGAAACCGTTATGACCACTTTGCACGCCGGTGCGAAATTCGGAGGAAAGAGCTACAAGGTGAGCGGAGGCCTTCATGGGGTGGGAGCTTCCGTAGTTAATGCTCTGAGCTCTTGGTTTAGAGTTGAGGTGAAGCGAGATGGGAAACTATATCGACAAGAATACTCTAAAGGCAAGCCCTTAGGGCCGGTAGAAGTAATAGGAGAAGCGGAGGGAACGGGAACTTCTATTTCCTTCCTTCCCGATGAGGAGATCTTCTCGAAAATCGATTATGATTTCAATGTCTTAGCTCAGCGATTCAGAGAGCTGGCTTATCTCAATAAAGGAGTTTGGATCTCTCTTGAAGATAGAAGAAGAGATGAAAGCATTTCTTTTTATTTCGAAGGAGGGGTGCTGAGCTTTGTTAAGTTCTTAGCGAGAAAACACTCCTTGCTCCATCCGGAGCCCATTTACATCTCCCGAACTTCAGATTCTTCCATAATCGAAATAGCCATACAATATCATGAGGGTTTTGGAGAACTGGTTTACAGCTTTGCCAATTGCATTAACACTCCCGATGGGGGCACTCATCTTATGGGCTTTCGGAGTGCTCTCACAAGGGTAATGAATGAATATGCGCGCAAATACAAATTGCTTAAGGATAATGATACAAATCTTATCGGAGATGATGTGAGAGAAGGACTCATAGCGATCGTAAGTGTAAAGCTCTTGGAGCCTCAATTTGAAGGGCAGACAAAAAGAAAGCTCAACAATCCGGAGATCAAAGGGCAAGTGGAAACGGCGGTATATGAAGGGGTTTCCAGATATTTTGATGAACATCCAAATGAAGCAAAGCGCATTCTCGAGAAATGCCTCACCACAGCTCGCGCTCGGGAAGCCGCCAAACGAGCAAGAGAATTGGCTATAAAGAAGAGCACCATCGAAGGTTTGATGTTGCCGGGCAAATTGGCCGATTGTACGGAAAAAGATCCCCGACGCAGGGAGCTCTATCTTGTGGAAGGGGAATCGGCCGGAGGTTCGGCCAAACAAGGCAGAGATCGACGTTATCAAGCTATCCTGCCTCTGAGGGGAAAGATCCTAAATGTCGAGAAAGCAAGTCCCGAGAAGATGTTATCTCATGAGGAAATTCGAGCTATTATTGCGGCTTTGGGTGTGGGAAGCGGAGAGAATTTCGATTTATCCAAATTGCGTTATCATCGGATTATCATCATGACCGATGCCGATGTCGATGGGTTGCATATACGCACTCTCCTTCTCACCTTCTTCTTCCGATATATGCCCGAGCTCATAAAGCGAGGATATCTGTACATCGCGATGCCTCCCCTCTATCATCTCAAAAAGGGCAAACAGGAGTATTGGGTCTACTCGGAGGAGGAGAAGGAGAAGCTCTTGGCTCGTATAGGGGATAAAAATGTGGAAATACAGCGATATAAAGGTCTGGGGGAGATGAATCCCGATCAGCTCTGGGAGACCACGATGAATGCGGAGAAACGCTGCCTGCGCCGGGTGACCCTTGAAGATGCTCAAGAGGCGAGCAAAATGGTGGAGATCTTAATGGGGGAGGCGGTAGCTCCGCGCAAAGCTTTCATTCAAGCTCACGCCAGAGAGGTTCGGAATCTCGATATCTAAGCTCGAATTTCGAGAGGAGAGAGGACGATCTCCCCTTCCTTCGCCGGATCTGCGGTGAAGAGAGAGCAGAAGCTATAACCTCGCTTCATGAGCAGCTCGCTTCCCCCCTCCTTCCTGTCCAAGAGCACCACGATCTTCACGACCTTCGCTCCCTCCCTCTCCACAGCCTCCACGGCTTTGAGGAGGGAGGAGCCGGTGGTTATCACATCATCGACCACGCCCACTTTCATATCCTTTCTGAGATGACCTTCTATTAATTTCCGCGTTCCGTGCTCTTTCGCCTGAGAGCGCACGATGAAGGCGGGCATGGGCTTCCCCTCAAGGTAGCTCGTGAGAGCTACCGCGGCGACGATGGGATCGGCGCCCAACGTCGGACCTCCTACAGCTTCGGCTCCCTCCGCGCTCAAAATCCGCCAGAAGATCCTCCCGATGAGGAAAGCCCCTTCGGGATGAAGGGAGAGCATCCTGCCGTCGAAGTAAATTCGGCTCCTCCTCCCCGAGGAGAGGGTGAAATCCCCCCGGAGGATCCCGTAAGCTCTGAAGAGCTCGAGCAATCTCTCCCTCTCCTCCTTGAGCTCCTCCGACATCCCTCAGCTCCTGTAAAGCCCCTCTCTTCTTATGAACTCCTCGACCTCCCTCGGGACGAGATACCTTATGGAGAGGCCGCAAGCGACGCGAGAACGGATTTCCGTGGAGCTTATCTCCACAAGAGGGGTTTCGAGGAAGACGGCTCTCTCCTTGATTCCCGGAATCCTCTCCTCCAGAGCTTCAAGCTCCACTTTCGGAACGCCCGCCCTTCTCACCACCGCCAACCGACAGAGGGAGATGAGCCTCTGCGGTTCCTTCCAGAGCGGAAGTTCGATCAGAGCATCTTCGCCCAGAATGAAGTAAAGCTCAGAGTTCGGGAGATTCTCCCGAAAGAACGAAACCGTGTCGACGCTGTAAGAAGGGCCCTCCCTCTCTATTTCGATCGAGGAGACTTTGAAATGAGGATTTCCCCTCACAGCGAGGCGAACCATCTCCAAGCGCTTTGAGGGCGGAGTGATCTCCCTCTTTCCCTCTTTGAGCCAAGGATGCCCCGCCGGAATGAAGATGATCTCATCTAAATTCAATTTTATTCGAACTTCCTCTGCCGCAATGAGATGGCCGATGTGAATGGGATCGAAAGTGCCGCCGAAAAGCCCGATCTTCTTCATTTCGCTTCAAGCAATTGGAAAACCCTCTCCAAGAGCTCCGAAATCCCCTCTCTCGTGAGAGCGGAGATGAAGAACACCTCTTTATCCTCGAATTTCCCTCTGAGCTCCGGAATTCGCTCTCGCACCTCGGGGAGATCGATCTTATTTACTGCTATCACCTGAGGTTTGGCGGCGAGATCCGGATTGAAGAGCCTGAGCTCCTCGTTTACCTCCTCGAGATCTCGAAGGGGATCGGCCGAAGCCCCATCTACGAGATGAATGAGCACTCT
>CAYRBX010000001.1:0-30265 GCA_964422695.1 uncultured Dehalococcoidia bacterium | reverse complement strand
TTCCCAGAGGATGAGCGGGGGAGGGAGGGGAGAGGGAGGCTTTGAGATCCTGAGCCAGAGGATCGTAAGGAGCGAGCAGAGGGGCGAGGAGGGCCGCAAGCACGAGAACGCCCGCCATCGCCCCGCCGGCCAAAGCCTTCCGGCTCCGCCTCCGAAGGTCAGCTCTCATACCTTATCCTCGGATCAAAAGCCGCGCATAAGAGATCGGCGATGAAGTTCAAAGCGGAGAAGACCATCGCGTAAAAGAGCGTCATCCCCATGATGAGGCCGTAATCCCTCAGGAGCACCCCCTCCACGAAGAGCCTGCCCGCTCCCGGAATGGAGAAGAGGGTTTCGATTACGAACGATCCGCAGATGAGGAAGGCGAATTCGGGCCCCAAGACGGTGAGAACCGGAACGAGAGCATGCCTCAGTATGTGATGCAGGAAGACCTCTCCGGGGCTTACTCCCCGAGCGAAGGCCGCAAGAACAAAATTCTCGCTCATGGCTTCAAGGAGGCTCGCTCTCACGACGCGAGCCGTAAGCCCCGCGGGAAAGGCGGCGAGAGCGAGTATGGGAAGGATGGAATGGTAAGGGGTGCCCCACCCGCAGATCGGAAGCGCTTCAAGCCAGACCCCGAAGACGAGGATCAGGAGGATTCCCAAAATCAAATTCGGCGTTGAGGCGAGGAATGCGGAGAGGAGGAGGGAGAGGAGGTCGGGAGGGCCTCGGAACAGCGCCCCCGCGATCCCCAAGAGGAAGCCGAGGATGAGGCTTAAGATGAAAGCCCCCACCCCTAAGGTCAAGGTCGCCGGAAGCCCCTCCCTCAGGATCTCCCCCACGCTTCTCCCTTCGAATACGTAGGAGAAGCCGAGATCGCCTCGCGCAATACTGCTCAGGAAATCGCCGAATTGGACAAGGAGAGGCCGATCGAGGCCGTATTTCCTCTCAAGCACTTCCCTCACATCGGGAGGAAGGGGCTTCTCGCGATCCCAAGGCCCTCCCGGAACAAGATGCATGAGGAGGAAGGTCAAAGCGGCGATGGAGAAGAGGACGAGGAGGAAGTGAAGCAGGCGCCTCAGTATATACCGCTTCAAGCTCAGATCTTGAAGATCTTCTTGGCGTTCTCGCGGAGGATCTTCCTCTTGGCCTCCTCGCTCAATCCCATCTCGTCGAGCTGCTCAAGATACCGCTTCCAGGGCAGGCCGTTGGAGCCGAAGATGATCTTCTCGGCTCCGAGCCTCGTCTTCATGAAGTTGACGAGAGAGGGGTGGAAGTAACGGGGAAGCCAGGCGCTTATGCAGATGTAAACATTCGGCCATTTTATGGCGCAGGAGATGAGCTCATCCACCCAAGGGTATCCGGTGTGAGTTCCGATCAGAATGAGATCGGGGAAATCGGCGGCGATGCGATCAAGGTAAATAGGCCTTCCGTGCTCGCTGGGCATGGCTTCGAGCACATGCCCCACCTGCATGGCCACGGGTATGCCGAGCTCCTCGCATTTCGCGTAGAGAGGATACATCCTCCTGTCATCCAAGGGGATATCGAAGCCGTAAATATGCACGTAAACTCCCTTAAAGCCCCTCTCCCTCACATCGATCTCGAGCTTCCTCAAGCTCTCCCCTATTCGGAAGGGGTTGTAATCCGCAAGCCCATAAATTCTGTTTGGGTACTTGCGGGAGAGCTCGGCGATGAGATCGGTCATATCGGCGGCGAACCTCGTCTGCCTCCTGTAAGACCAAGCGAGGATATCGGTGGCGAACACCGCTTCGATTCCCGCCTCATCCATGGCCGCGAGGAGCTCTTCCGGAGTGTCGTAAGGCCCGGCGAACGCAGCCTCCACCTGGCATTTGAGCTCTCCCGGGGAGCTCGAGCTGGAAGTCCAGCTCTCAACCCAGCTCCTCAAGAGCAGAGGAAAGAGGCAATCAACGGCTCTGTACTCCGCCATCCTCCTCCCTTGACCCGGCTTTTCCTTACATTATACTTCTTGGGCGAGCCGGAGGTCGGGCATGAAGCTGAGCAGAGAGGAGGTCGAGCACATCGCGCTTCTTGCGAGAATAGGCCTTTCGGAGGAGGAGGTGGAGAGATTCCGGAAGGAGCTCTCGAGCATTCTCGCCTACTTCTCCCGGCTTCAGGAGGTGAACACGGAGGGCGTGCCCCCCACCTCTCACGTGATCCCCCTCTCCAATGTGATGAGGGAGGATGAGATCGCCCCATCCCTTCCCCCCGAAGAGGTTCTGAGCAACGCCCCCGAAGTGGAGGAGGGGTTCATAAAAGTCCCCCCCATACTTGAGGGATGAGCACGCGAGGAGGCGAGATGAAGCTTTACGATCTTCCCATTCACGAGCTCTCCCGCATGCTCCGCCGCAAGGAGATAACCGCGGTGGAGATCACCGAAGCGGTCCTCCGTCGCATCGAGGAGGTCGAGGAGAAGGTGAAGGCCTTCGTCACCGTCACCGGAGAGCTCGCTCTGGAGGAGGCGAGGGAGATGCAGCGGAGGATCGAGAAGGGGGAGAGCTCTCCTCTCTGCGGAATTCCGGCCGCCATAAAGGACAACATCTGCACGAAGGGGATAAGGACGACCTGCTCCTCCAAGATCTTGGAGAACTTCGTTCCCCCGTTCGATGCCACGGTGATCGAGAAGCTCAAGCAAGCGGGGCTCGTGATGGTGGGGAAGACCAATATGGATGAGTTCGCCATGGGATCCTCCACCGAGAATTCCGCCTTCTTCCCCACCCGAAATCCCTGGGATCTCGAGAGGGTGCCGGGGGGATCGAGCGGGGGATCGGCGGCGGCCGTCGCCTGCGGGGAGGCGATTTACGCTCTGGGCTCCGATACGGGGGGGAGCATAAGGCAGCCCGCCTCCTTCTGCAATATCGTCGGCCTAAAGCCCACATATGGGCTTGTGAGCCGCTTCGGGCTCGTCGCCTTCGCAAGCTCTTTGGATCAGATAGGCCCCATGACGAAAGACGTCGAGGATTGCGCTCTCGTGCTTCAGGTCATAGCGGGACATGATCCCAGAGATTCCACCTCCGCCCCCTACCCCGTTCCCGATTACACCCGAGCTCTCGTTCCGGACCTCAGGGGATTGCGATTGGGCCTCATCCGCGAGTACATGGGGGAGGGGGTGGAGGAGGGCGTGAGGCGCGTGGTGAGCGAGGCGGCCGAAAGGCTTCGGGAGCTTGGAGCGGAGATCGAGGAGATCTCCATCCCCCTTCTCGAATATGCTCTTGCGGTTTACTACATCATCGCCCCCTCGGAGGCTTCGGCGAATCTCGCAAGGTACGACGGCGTGAAGTACGGCCTCTCCTTCCGGGATGTGCGGAATTCCTGGGAGGTGATGGAGAAAACCCGGCAGTACGGCTTCGGAGCGGAGGTGAAGCGGCGCATAATGCTGGGGACTTACGCCCTCTCGGCCGGCTACTACGATGCCTACTACCTCAAAGCCCTCAAGGTGAGGACTTTGATCAAAAGGGAGTTCGACAGGGCTTTCGAGAGGTTTGATGCTCTCATCGCCCCCGTCTCCCCCACTCCCCCCTTCCGCCTCGGGGAGAGGATCGCCGATCCGCTGACCATGTACATGAGCGATATCTGCACCATACCGGTGAACATCGCCGGAATTCCCGGCCTCTCCGTTCCCGCCGGATTTGCGGGCAACCTGCCCGTCGGGCTTCAGATAATGGGGAAGCCCTTCGGAGAGGAGCTCCTCCTTCGAATAGGATTCGCCTTCGAGCAGGTCACAGATTGGCATAAGAGGAGGCCTCCGGTTTGAGATTTCCGCCGCCGGGTTTCAAAATACAAGAAAGACGGGGAGCGCGGCGAAGGGGATGCCGGAAGGAGATTGGGAGCATGTGAAAGTCGGATGCTACTCCTCCTACATTTACGCGAGGCGCCCTCTCTACTTCCTCCGCGAGGGAAAGAGGCACGAGGTGAGGGAAGTCGAGAGCGAGTGGATCGAGCCGGGGGAGAGGTGCTTTCGCGTTCTCACCGCCGCGGGGGAGAGGTTTGAGCTGAGATATAGGGAGAAAGAGGATATCTGGCTTTTGAGAGGAGCTCCGGGGGATGGAGGAGACACAGCATAAGACGGACGCGGCAGCGCTGCGTCCTTCGGAGATCTCGAGGCTTCAGGAGGAGAGGCTCTCCAAGCTCCTCTTATATGCATACGAGAATATCCCCTTCTATCGAGATAAATTCGAAAGAGCCGGGATAAGGCCGGAGGGCCTCCTCAGGCTTTCCGACCTCCGCAAGCTCCCCCTCCTCTCCTTGGAGGAGATCCTCTCCGCTCCCTTCGAGAGGAGGGTGGGGGTGAGGCCTGAGGAGATCGCGGAGGTGGAGAGCGTCCTCCTTGGGGGTCACATTCAATTCTTCCCGGCGACCGAGAGGGATCTTGAGGGGGATCTCGTGCTCCTCTCCCGCTTCGCCTCCCTCATAGGATTGAGGGAGGGAGATAGGGTGCAGGTGCTGGCCCCGTGGGGCCTCTTATCCTTGGCTTTGAGGAGGATAGGAGCTTGCGTGATCCTGAGCGTCGACAGGGAGCGGGAGACGCCCGATTTCCAGCTTCAGGTGGCCAAGCAGATGAAGCCCACCGCCATCCTCGCCTCCTCGGCTCAGCTCCTTCGCTTCATCAACAGGGCGAAAGCCCTGGGCATAGATCTCCGCCGGGACACCTCCCTCAACATCGCCATAGCTCTGGGGGAGCCCTTATCCTGCTCGCTTCGCGCGCGAATAGAGGAGGAGACGGGGCTTCGCCTCTACATGATCTACGGCCCCGCCGAGATCCCCTTCCGAAGTCCCGTGGCCGGGGAGTGCACGAGAAGGGAGGGGATGCACATCTGGGGGGATTATTACATCCCGGAGGTGATAGATCCCGAAACGCAGGAGGTCCTCCGCCCCGGAGAGGAGGGGGAGCTCGTCCTCACCACTCTTGCTCGGGAGGCCTTCCCCCTCATAAGATTCCGCACCGGCGATATGGCGAAGCTCCTCGATCCGAAGAAGATCTGTTCGTGCGGCTGCGCGCACCCCAGAATCGGGCCGATTCGAGGAAAGGTAGCTCATATCCTGAAGGTGGGCGGACGCCGGATCCTCCCCATCGATATCGAGGAGGTGATCTCGGGAATTCCGGGCTTGGGGAGCGAGTATCGCGTTATCATCGAGCAGAAGGGGGAGCTGGAGCGGCTTCGGTTGAGGATTGAGCACTCGCCCGAGGTCATAGATGTGCACAAATTGCAGTGGGATGTGGAGAGGGAGCTCAAACACAGGCTTTCGGTGGAGTGCTCTGTGGAGCTTGTTCCCGAGGGGACGATCCCCCAGACCTTCTCCCGAGCTCAGCGCCTCATAAGAGCTTACGAGAAGGAGGGGAACAGAGCATGAAGGAGATCTTGAAGCTTCTCGAAAGAGACGCCCGCCTCTCTCCGGAGCAGCTCGCGGCGATGACGGGAAGGCCGGTGGAGGAGATAAGGGATTTCATAAGGAGAGCCGAGGAGAGCCGGATAATCCTGGGCTACAAAGCTCTCATAGATTGGGATAAGGTGGAAGAGAAGAAAGTCTGGGCTCTCATCGAGGTGAAGGTGCAGCCGGAGAGGGAGAAGGGCTTTGACGCCATAGCCGAGAGGATCTCGAGGTATCCGGAGACGCATTCGGTTTACCTCGTCTCGGGAACTTATGATCTCGCCATCATCGCGGTGGGCAGGAGCATTCAGGACATCGCCTCCTTCGTATCTCAAAAGCTCGCCCCTCTGGAGAATGTGCGCAGCACCACAACTCATTTCCTCCTCAAGAAGTACAAGGAGAGCGGGGAGATCCTGGAGGGGAGGGAAGGAGAGCATCGCCTTCCCCTCTCCCTCTGATCGAGGCCGAGATGAGGAGGAAGGCCGTAAGGGAGATCATCGCCGAGAGGGTGCGCCTCGTGCCCCCCTCCGGAATAAGGCGCTTCTTCGATCTCATCGCATCGATGGAAGGGATCATCTCCCTGGGGGTGGGGGAGCCGGATTTCCCCACCCCTTGGGTTATCGCCGAAGCCGGAATCAGAGCGCTGGAGAAGGGATTCACGAGCTACACCTCGAACTACGGGCTCCTGGAGCTCCGAGAGGAGGTGGCGAGGTACTTGGAGAGGCGCTTCGGAGTCGCATACGATCCGCGCGCCGAGATCCTCATCACCGCCGGAGTGAGCGAGGGATTGGATCTCGCTCTCCGAGCTTTGGTGGATCCGGGGGATGAGGTTCTCATTCCGGATCCCTCGTATGTGGCTTATGTTCCCTGCACCATATTCGCCGGAGGAGTTCCGGTTCGCGTTCCCACCTTTCCGGAAGATGAGTTCAAATTGAAGGCTTCGGAGATCGAGCGGCGCATCTCCCCGCGCACCAAAATCCTCATCCTCAACTACCCGCACAATCCGACGGGAACCACCTTATCGCTTGAAGATCTCCTCCCCATAGCCGAGCTCGTGGAGAGGGAGGGGCTTTTGGTCATCTCCGATGAGATCTACGAGAAGCTCACCTACGATGCGGAACACATATGCTTCTCCTCCCTTCCGGGAATGAGGGAGCGCACGGTGCTCCTCGGAGGGTTCTCGAAATCCTACGCGATGACAGGATGGAGGATAGGATACGCGGCCGCTCCCGCCGAGATCATCGAGGCCATGATGAGAATTCATCAGTACACCATGTTGTGCGCTCCGACCATAGCTCAGAAAGCGGCGATCGCGGCTCTGAGGGAAGGAGAGGAGGAAGCGGCTCGAATGAAGGAGGAATTCGATCGCAGGAGGAAGCTCCTCGTGAGCGGGCTCAATGAGATAGGACTCGACTGCTTTGAGCCGAAGGGAGCTTTTTACGCCTTCCCCTCGATAAGGAGAACTCCCTTCACGGCCATGGAGTTCGCCGAAAGGCTTTTGCTCGAAGCCAAAGTGGTGGTGGTTCCGGGCTCCGCCTTCGGGGAGTGCGGGGAGGGGCATGTGAGGGTTTGCTATGCGGCCTCCCTCGCCGAGATAGAAGAAGCTCTTGAGAGGATGTACAAGTTCCTGAGGAGTATATAGGGGGATGGCGGGGCTTCGGGAGCGCACCTTGGTGCTCATAAAGCCCGACGGCGTTCAGAGGGGCTTGGTGGGGGAGATCTTGGCGCGCTTGGAGAGGAAGGGCCTCAAGATCGTGGGATTGAAGATGGTGTGGATGGATAGGAGGCTTGCCGAACGTCATTATGAGATCCATCGCGGGAAGGATTTCTTCGAGAAGCTTGTGAATTACATCACCTCAGGCCCTCTGGTGGCGGCCGTCTTCGAGGGCCCTCAGGCCGTGGAGGTGGTGAGGAATCTCGTGGGCGCCACCGATCCCGCGAAAGCCCTTCCCGGGACGATAAGAGGGGATTTCGGGCTCTCCATAGGCAGGAATCTCATTCACGCTTCGGATTCTCCGGAGGCGGCCTCCAGGGAGATCGAGCTCTTCTTCTCCCCGAACGAGCTCTTCTCCTACAGGCGGGATATAGAGGGGTGGATCGAGGAGTCATAAGATCCTCAGAACGGGGGAGGCATTGCTCCACAGCTCCTCCAGCCGATAGAAGGAGCGCTGCTCGGGGGAGAAGATATGAACGATGAGATCTCCGAAATCCATGAGGATCCAGCCCGAATCCCCCTCCCCCTCGTCTCTCAGGAGGCGGACGCCCTCCTCCAGAAGAGCTCGCTCTATCTCCTCCCTTATGGCCTCCATATGGCGCTTGTTATCTCCGGTGCAGATGAGGAAGAAATCCGCAAAGGGGCAAGTTCCCGAGAGATCGAGGAGGAAGATATCCGAAGCCTGCTTCTCCTGAGCCGCGTTCGCGGCGCGGCGGGCGATCTCCAAAGCCCTCTTATCCCTCGACATCAGTTCATTGTAGATCTCCGGAGGGGAAATTTCAAAATTGACTGCGGCGCTCGCTTGCGGAAATACTTTATGAGGGCTTTTTCAACTCTTCGGAGGGAGGTCGAGCGGCGATGACCGCGGAGCTGGAGCAGGTAGATCGGATTATCGACGCTTACAAGGCCGATCCCAGCGCTCTCATCCAGATCCTCCTTGAGGTTCAGAGGGAGTTCAACTGGCTTCCCCGGGAGGCCCTGAAGAGGATAAGCGAGAGGCTCAAAGTCCCCCTCTCCCGAATTTACCACATCGCCACCTTCTACAAGGCCTTCAGCTTGGTTCCCAAAGGGAAGCATCACGTCACCGTATGCATGGGAACGGCCTGTCATGTGAGGGGATCTCCGAGGATCTTGGAGAGGGTCGAGCAGGTGCTCGGGATAAAAGCCGGGGAGACGCGCTCCGATCTGCGCTTCTCTCTCGAAACCGTAAACTGCCTCGGCTGCTGCGCTCTGGGGCCCGTTATGGTCGTCGACGGGACGTATTATGGAGGGATGACCGTATCCAAAGTGGAGGAGATCTTGAAACGTTACGAGGAGGAGTAGGGGGATGCCGAGATTGAGTTCGAGGGAGGATCTGGAGAACTACAGGAGGGAGATACAAAGCCGGAGGGATCCCAACAGGCCCTGCGCGGCGATTTGCGCCGGAACGGGGTGTCTTGCGCTCGGAGCGAGAGATGTGATCAAGGCCTTCCGGGAGGAGATCGCCAAGCGCGGCCTTGAGGGGAAGGTGGATATAAAGGAGACCGGCTGCCCGGGATTCTGCGAGAAGGGGACGATCGTCATCATCTACCCTCAGGGAATTCATTACGTGCAAGTCCGGCCCGAAGATGTTCCGGAGATCGTGGAGAAAACGCTTGTAAGAGGGGAGATCGCGGAGCGCCTCCTCTATCAGGATCCGGAAACAGGAGAGAGGATAGCTTACGAGTCCGAAATCCCCTTCTACAAGCACCAGCAGCGATTGCTTCTGGCCAACAACTCCAAGATCGATCCCAAGAACATCGAGGACTACATAGCTCTGGGAGGGTATTCGGCTCTGGCGAAAGCTCTATTCGATATGACCCCGGAGCAGGTCTTGGAGGAGGTGAAGAAAGCCAACCTGCGCGGGAGGGGCGGCGCCGGATTCCCCGCGGGAAGGAAGTGGGAGACGACTCGCAACGCTCCGGGAACCCCCAAATATGTGATCGTCAATTGCGATGAGGGAGACCCCGGGGCCTTCATGGACAGAGCTTTGATGGAGGGAAATCCTCATTCGGTGCTCGAAGGGCTTATCATCGGAGCTTACGCCATAGGAGCTCATGAGGGCTTCATTTACGTCCGCCAGGAGTACCCTCTGGCCGTGGAGAACGTGCTCACGGCGATCCGACAGGCCGAAGAATACGGCCTTCTGGGCGAGAACATCTTGGGATCCGGATTCAGCTTCAAGGTCACGGTGCATCGGGGGGCGGGCGCTTTCGTCTCCGGGGAGTCGAGCGCTCTCATGACGGCGATAGAGGGGAAGGTGGGGGAGCCCCGCCCCAAGTACATTCGAACTTCCATAAGCGGGATTTGGGGGAAGCCCTCCAATCTCAATAATGTGGAGACGTGGGCGAACGTTCCTTTGATCATCAACAGGGGGGCGGATTGGTTCACTTCCATCGGAACCAAAGGGAGCCCCGGAACCAAGATCTTCTCCCTCGTGGGGAAGGTGAACAACACGGGCCTCATCGAAGTCCCCATGGGGATCACCCTGAGGGATATCATCTACAAGATCGGAGGGGGGATCAAAGACGGGAAGAAATTCAAAGCCGTTCAGACCGGAGGCCCCTCCGGCGGGGTGATTCCCGAGCAGTACTTGGACACGCCGGTGGATTTCGATGAGCTCACGAAGCTCGGCTCCATGATGGGCTCCGGAGGGATGATCGTGATGGATGAGGATACGTGCATGGTGGATGTCGCCTGGTACTTCCTCAACTTCCTGGCGAGCGAATCCTGCGGGAAATGCGTTCCCTGTCGCGAGGGGATAAGGCAATCCCTTCGCATTCTGGAGAGGATAAGATCCGGAGAGGGCTCGGAGGAGGATATCCTGCTCCTTGAGGAGATCGGCGAGGTTCTCTCCGAAGCCTCTCTCTGCGCTCTGGGAAGGACCGCGGCCAATCCCATCCTCTCCACATTGAGGTACTTCAGGGACGAATACGAAGCTCATATAAGAGATCGAAGATGTCCCGCCGGAGTATGCAAAGCTCTTGTAAATTACTGGATAGATCCGGAGAGATGTCAGGCCTGCATGATCTGCCTGCGCGCCTGCCCGGCGGGAGCGATAGACGGGGGGAAGAACAAGGTACACGTCATCATTCAGGAGAAATGCATAAAGTGCGGAACTTGTATGGAGGTATGTCCTCCGAGATTCGCCGCGGTCAAAAAGCTCTCCGGAGAGCCGGTTCCTCCTCCGCCTCCTGAGGAGGAGAGGATCATACGAAGGGAGAGGGCAGAGGCATGAGCGAGGAAGTAACGCTCAAGATAGACGGCAGGGAGGTGAAAGCCAAAAAGGGAATGACTTTGCTTCAGGCCGCAAAGCAAGCCGGCATTGAGATTCCGACCCTCTGCTACCACGAGAAGCTGGAGCCTTACGGAGCCTGCCGCATCTGCTCGGTGGAGATCGTTCGGGGAGGGAGATCTCAAACGGTGGTCGCCTGCGTTTATCCCGTTGAGGACGGCCTTGAGGTTCTCACCAACACCGAGAAGATAAGGAGGATTCGGAAGATCCTCTTGGAGCTCATGCTGGCTCGCGCTCCGGGCTCGGAGAAGCTCCTCGCGCTTGCTCGCGAGTACGGCGTCGAGAGGGTGAGGTTCGAAAAGGAGGGCGTTTTCTGCATTCTCTGCGGGCTCTGCGTTCGCTATTGCGCCGAGGTGAAGGGAGCTCACGCGATAGGATTCGTGGGGCGGGGGACGGAGAGGGATGTCATGTTCATTCCGGAGATAGCGGCGAAGGTGTGCGCCGAATGCAAGGAGTGTTTCGAGCTCTGCCCCACGGGCCTCGTCGAATCCAAATTCGCCCTCTCCAGAGCTCTGATCTTCTGAGATCCCGAGAATGCCGCGCGGAGGAAGGAGCGAGATGAAAGGGCAGGTCAAAGCCGAAATCCGAGCGACCAGAGAGACGCTGCATCTTGAAGTGTGGAAGCTCTTCAAGGAGAATTACCGTTTCATCACGGCTTCGTGCGTGGATCTGGGGGATAAATTCGAGGTCATCTACCATTTCGAGCAGGAATTCGATAAGGAGATAGGAGTTACGAACATCCGCGTTCAAGTGGGAAAGGATGAGGAGCTTCCGAGCATCTCCCCCATTTACCTTGCGGCCGCCCTCATCGAGAACGAGATGATGGAATTCGCCGGAATCAGGATAGAAGGTCGGGTGCTCGATTACAAAGGAGGCCTGCTGCTCGCCAAGGAGAGCCCTCAGCGCCCCATCCTCATGCCCGTTCCCGAGAGGAAGCCGGCGATGCGCCTCCTCCCTCCATGCGCGAAAGCCTGCCCCGCGGGGGTGGATGTGCCGCGGTACGTGCGGCTTGTGGGCGAGGGGAGATACTCGGAAGCTCTGGGAGTCATAAGGCTCGCAAATCCGCTTCCGGGGGTTTGCGGCTGGGTTTGCTTCGCTCCCTGCGAGGACGCCTGCCGCCAGGGAAGGCACACTCAGCCCATCGCGATAAAGCTCCTGAAGCGCTTCGCATATGAGCGGGGGAGGTGGACGGATAAGGCGATCCGGCCTCCCACCGGCAAGAAGGTGGCCGTGGTGGGATCCGGGCCCGCAGGGCTCACCGCGGCTTTCTTCCTGGCCAAATTGGGGCACAAGGTGACGATTTTCGAAGCCCTTCCCGAGCCCGGAGGGATAATGCGATACGGCATATCCCAAAAGCGCCTTCCGAGGCATGTTCTCGACGATGAGATCAACAAGATCAAAATGCTCGGAGTGGAGATCCTCACCGGCGTCAAAGTCGATTCTCTGGATAAGCTCTTCGCCCAAGGCTTCGATGCTATAATCTTGGCTTTGGGCGCTCACGCCGGAGTTGTTCACGGCACGGTCGTCTCCTCCCTCACCGGAAGGCCGAGCGCTTTGAGGGAGCTCGGCGTCGCAGCGGCGCGAAGAGATGGGCTTGAGACCATCGAGGTCGATCCCGAAACCCTGGCGACCTCGAGGGAGGGCGTTTTCGCCGCCGGAGATGTCATCACGGGCCCCACTTCGGTGGTTCACGCGATAGGGTCGGGACGCAAGGCCGCCCTCTCCGTGGATAAGTACTTGGGCGGAACGGGAACCTTGGAGGAGGAGCTTGAGATCCCGGAGCCCAGAGGGCGTTACACCTTCATCGAGAGGGAGAAGCTCAAAGAGCTTGAGCGTCCGAGACCTCGCCTGCTCGGCCCCGAGGAGCTGGAGCGAGGCCTCACGGAGGAGGAAGCTCTGAATGAGGGGAGGAGATGCTGGAGATGTGATCTGGAGGAGTGAAGATGGCAAGGACTATAGTGCCTTTCGGGCCGCAGCATCCGGTCTTTCCCGAGCCCATCCAGCTGAAATTGGAGTGCGAGGATGAGAAAGTCGTGAATGTAACTCCCATCATAGGATACATTCATCGGGGAATCGAGAAGGGAGCTGAGAGGAATAGATTCCGTCAGAACGTCTTCCTCTGCGAGCGCATATGCGGGATTTGCAGCTTCATTCACGCTCTCTGCTACTGCCAGCTCATAGAGACGATGATGGGTGTTGAGGTTCCTCCTCGCGCCAAATACCTTCGCGTTATCTGGAGCGAGCTTTCAAGAACCCACAGCCATCTCCTGTGGCTCGGGCTTCTCGCCGACGCCCTCGGCTTCGAGAGCGCCTTCATGCAGATCTGGCGGATCAGGGAGATCATCTTGGATGTCCTCGAGATGACCTCCGGCCAGAGGGTGATTCAATCCACATGCGTTATAGGAGGGGTGAGAAGGGATATCGACAGGGAGATGTCCAAGGCCGTGCGCCGAATGCTCGAGCAGGACTTCAGGAAGCTCATGGATCCCATAAGGGATCTGTTCCTCCGGGATTACACGATCAAGGCGAGAACCGTGGAGAAGGGGATTCTCCCCAAAGAGGATGCGTGGAGGATGGGGGCGGTGGGGCCCACGCTCAGAGGAAGCGGGTGGGCTTGGGATACACGAATGACCGGTTATGCGGCTTACGGGGAGCTCGGCTTCGAGCCTGTGGTGGAATACGGTTGCGACAGCTACGCCCGCACTCTGGTGCGAATAAGGGAGATCTACCAATCCATCTTCGATCTCGTAATCCCCGCTCTGGACAGAATCGATAAGATGGACGATAGGGAGATAATGGTTCGGGTGGAGGGATGTCCGGAAGGAGAGGCCATCATGCGAGTGGAGCAGCCTCGAGGAGAGCTCTTCGAGTACGCCAAGGGGAACGGAACTCCCTACCTTGAGAGATTGAAGGTGAGAACCCCCACTTTCGCCAATATCCCGCCCCTGCTTGTAATGCTTCCGGGATGCGAGCTCGCCGACGTTCCCGTCATAACCCTCTCCATCGATCCGTGCATCGCCTGCACAGAAAGGTAAGGAGGAGGAAGAAGATGCCTTGGATGCTGCCGACCTTATTCAGAAATCTCTTAAGAGGACCTGTTACGAGACGCTATCCGTTCGTGAAGAGAGAGCCGTTTCCGGCGACCCGGGGGAAGCTCATCTTCCATTCGGAGCGCTGCGATTTCTGCGGAGATTGCGCTCGGGTTTGCCCTTCCGGAGCTATTGAAGTCGATACGGAGAGGAAGCGCCTCACTTACGATCCCTTCAAGTGCATTTACTGCCGAACTTGCGTGGAATTCTGCCTTCCGGGAGCCATCACCATGGATACTCATTACCATCCCCCCGATTACGAGAAGAAAGTCGAAACGCACGTTCCTCCTCGAAGGAGCTGATCCCCTCTCATGAGCCCGAAAAGGGGGAAGATTCCGGAATTGGTTCGGGAGGATGAGGATGGAGCTTATCTCGGCCCCAGATCGGCGCTTCTGGAGAGATTCCGCATCTTGGAGCAAAACCCCTGTTTTGAGGTCTTCGAGAGCAAAAAGGGAGTAAGGCTCATCCTCTCCACAGCTTCGAGATTGCCTCAAGATGATAAGCCCGAAGAGGGGAAATACGGCATAGATTTCCATCGAGCTCTCCCCTCCCTCAAGGAAGCTCAGGAATATCATGAGGCCCTTCCCGAAGCTCTTCTCGATCGTCGATGGACAGGAACTTACGCTTTTCCGGCAAGAGATCCTCAGGAATATGAGCTCAAGAGGGGGATTTACGAGCGCTTTTACTCTTTCATCTTCGGAGAGGAGCCGAAAACCATTTACGTCGCTCCTCATTGCGGGAAGGTTCGTCGAGAGCCCGATGAATACATCCCCTTCCCTCAAGCGGAAATGGATTCTTGGACGGGAGGACTGGCGGCTCTCTGCGCTTGGAAAGATGAATTCAAACCTCACAAGAGGATTATGATTTCGATTCACAGCACCGGACTTCTGGGAGCCGTCGTCGATATAGGAGATTTCGGCCTTCTGCCGCTTGAGGATTTCTTCGATATCGTAAGGAGAGCGGAGATGAAATTCCGGCGGAGATTTAAATCCTTAGCGGAGGAATACAAAAGGGATTTCGCGAAAAGAGCTCTGAGATTTCTCGAGTGGATTGCTCCGGAAAGAGAAGATCTCGATCCCTCCTCCTTACCTCCCACAAGCAGGGAGAGATTTGATATTCAAGCGCTCGTAAAAGGATTGGGATTATACGGAATTGAAGTGGAGAATTACACGCGGGAGGAGATAAGAAAAGCCCTCTTTGAACTGGAGAAGAGCAGAGATATCAGGGTGATCACCATGAACTTTCATTTCTCCGGAAGGAAAACCTCAGAGCTCCTCAAGCTTCATGAGAAGGTGGAGCAGGGATTCCTCGATGTCGCAATACAATTCGAATGCTCTCGCTTCTTTTTGAGAAGGGATCCGGAGGGGGTGGCGCAACTTCTTTACGAGCTTCGCTGCGAACTCCTTCCCTGAGGAGCGGTGATAATCGTATCTTCGTGAGTGTAAGAAGGAGCGCAGAAACAGAGGAAGATGAGATCTCGATCTCCATCGTTTTTGATCTTATGCTTTCTTCCCGCGGGAATGGCGATCGCATCTCCCGGCCTCACTTTCCGCTCTTCTCCTTCAATCCTCATGATCCCCTCTCCTTCGAGGATGTAATAAATCTCATCCGAGGATTTGTGAAAATGCTCCGCGGTCTCTCCTCCCGGCTCAACTCTCGCCTCGGCGAGGCTCAGATTTCTGAGCTCCGAATTCCTCGGGGCGAGAAGCTCTCTTATTTCAGATCCGTCTTTCGTCGTGAAAGCCGAAACCTCTTCTCTCCTTACGACCTTCATCTCCTCCCTCCCGCGATATTTTATTAAGAAATGCTTTTGGAGATAAGGAGGAATTTCGATCTCGAGCTTTCGCTCTTCTCCTCCTTCTCCCTTCCGCTCTTCGAGAAAGAGGGAGAATGGTGGGTGAAGAGAAGAGGCGCATTTCGGGAGCTCAGAATGAGGAGCAGAGGTCAGGACGCGCTTGAAGTGGAGAATTGCCCGGATCCGAATGTGGCTTTTATCCTCTCGGGAGCTTGGTTTGATCCCTTCGAGCATCTGGAGGAGCTCTCCGAGGAGGTGAGGGAGAAAGCCCTCCTTCTTGTTGAGAGATTCGGAGATCTCGGGCTTGCGGTGAATCCTTACGATCGAGAGCTCATCTTCATCTCGGTCGCTTTGTCCGCGAACACCGATTTTCACGCCAATACGGTGAGATGGGTGAAGAGGATCTCGGAGGGGGATCTTCGGGAGCTTCCCGGAAGGAGCTTTCAGCTCAAAAACCTCCCCGAGCAGCTCTCCTTCTACCTTCGGGAGATCAAGCCCGTGGAGGATTCCCTGACCCCTGAGGAGCTTCGCTTGAAGCTCCTGCAGGGGCCTCGTATAGGTCCGAAGATCGCGACTTCGTATCTGCTCTTCTCCCGAAAGGATGCCACTTTCTTCGCTCCCTCCGACGTTCACTTTCAGAGGGCGATGAGGAAGCTCGGAATGCTCTCCTGGGAGAAGCCGTGGGATCCGAAGCTCTGTAGATCCTTCCCCTGTTCGCATTGCCCCGGGAGGGAGGAATGCCTTTCGTTTCTCGCAAGAAAGGCGTTCGGGCGGCTCGCCGGCTGGATGCAAACGGCCTCTTATATCTTGGAGAAGCTATACTGTCGGAGGAGGAGATGCGGGGAGTGCGGGCTGAGGGAGATCTGTGAGGAGCGAGCTTGAATTCCCCTTCGATCCTCTCAAACGCGCAGAGGAGGTTGAGGAGATCGTCATGAAAGGGGGGAGGAGGAAGTATTACAGGTTCCGGGGGGCGAGGTATTACGGGGGGATCGCCACCGCCGATATGGTGGGCTGCTGCTTCCTGTGCGCTTACTGCTGGAATTACGAGAGGAACCTCAGGCCCGATGAGTGCGGAGGCGAATTCTGCCCTCCGGAGGAGGTTGCGAGAAGGCTTCTCGCCATCTGCGGGAAGCGGGGATTCAACAAGGTGAGATTGAGCGGAGCTGAGCCCATTTTGGGGAGGAAGTCCTTCGAGCATATCCTGAAGGTCATCGAGGTGATCTCCGCCGAAAACCCGTTTCTTGATTTCATTCTCGAGACGAACGGCTTTATTCTGGGGGCTCATCCGGATTTCGCCGATGAGCTCTCCCGATTCAGAAGGCTTTTCGTTCGAATTTCCGTAAAGGGATGGGATGAGCGGAGCTTCGAGAAGATCTCGGGGGCTTGCGGGAGGTTCTTCGAATTTCCGATAAGAGCTTTGAAAGCGCTCCTCGCCGCCGGGGTGAACGCCTGGCCCGCCGTGATGCTCGAGACCTTCGGAGCTTCGGGAATTGAGATGCTCGCAAGGAAGCTCAAGTCCGAGGGCATCTCCCCCGAGGAGATCGAAGTCGAATACCTCGAACCTTATCCTTTCGTCCTTGAGAATCTCAAGAAGCGCTCCATCCCCCTTCAATTGTGATGCTCTGGGTTCCCGCCAATTGGAAGGAGGAGCTCATAGAGGCCTCTCTCGGAAGGCCGGTGAGGGGGTTCTTCGGAAGCCTTCGCCGAGATCCCGTGGGCGGGGGAAGACCTTCGGGCATCATCCCGGAGATAGAAAAGGAGAAGGCGGCGGAATTTGTGGAGAGAGCTCATAAAGCCGGCTTCGAATTCGCTTACGCCATGGGAGGGCCTTGCCTCGGAAATCGAGAGTATACGGAGGAAGGATTGGAGGGGATCTTCGATCATCTCAAATGGCTTTCCGAAATCAAAGCGGATTACGTGATCGTCTCTCATCCTCTGCTGTGTGAGATCGCAAAAAAGCGCTTCCCCCTCAAAGTGAAGATCTCAACCGTAGCTTGCGTGAACACGCCGAATGCTTTGAGATTCTGGGAGGAGCTCGGAGCCGATATCGTGACGATAGATTTTATGCGAAATCGCGATTTTCAGACCTTGAAGAAGCTCGCTCGCGCGGCGAGATGCGAGCTTGAAGTTATAGTGAACGATGCCTGCCTTCCCTCATGCCCATTTCGGCTCTCCGATTACGCCTCCTCCTCTCATTCGGTCAGAGATGCTCATCGCCTTCTGGGCGGCTTCTCTCATCTTCGCTGCGCTCTCGAAAAGCTCAAAGATCCTATCTGGCTTTTGCGCTCTCCTTGGATTCGCCCCGAAGATCTTCATGAATACGAGAAAATCGGAATAGAGAATTTCAAGATCTCGGGAAGGGAATTTTCAACTTCGAGAATTCTCAAAGCGCTCAGAGCTTATTCCGAGCGAAGATCCCCTCCCAATTTCGCGGAGATCTTGAGCTCTCCTCCCTCTTGGGGGAGTTTTGACGGCCTCGCCGCGGCTTTAAGCTTAGATGCTCGAAAGCTTGCGGGATTTCTCGAATTCTTCAAGAGGGGAAAATGCGCTTTCGATTGCTTCCTCTGCAAATGGTGCGAGAGATGGAAAGAAGCGATAAAAGTGAAAGAGCCTCAAAGATCGCTGCTCATTTCCCTCCTTCGGCTCTCCATTCGCCTTATCCTTGAGGGAAGAAATGCTTCTCCCTTCTTCGCCGGCGCGATGCTCTTGGAGAAGATATGGAGGATAAAAGAGAAGCTCACCTTCGGAGCTTTTTGAGAAAGGAAGGGATCCATCGCGCTCGTATTTCTCGAGCGCCTCCTCTTCGGTTAAAACATTCCCCCTCTTCCTTCAAGCGATATACTTCCTGAAGATCTCTATCACCCTCTCCCGCTTCTTGGGGGGAAGGGGCTCGAGGACGTCTTTGAATTCCTTGTAGTCCTCGTAGCAGGCGCTTGATTTGTTCGGCGGGAGGAAGACCCTCCTCGCCTTGGCCGAGCACTCGGGACAGGTCTCAAGAGGGGGATCCGAGAACTTCTGATATACTTCGAAGACATGACCGTTCTCGCACTGGTAGACGTAAATGGGCATATCCCCACCTCCTTTCCCCGTCAAGGGGTTCAAGGGTATTTTATCCTCGGCGAAATCCCAAAGCAATAATCCTGCGGAGCCCATGAGGATATCGGAGGAGAAGAGCAGGATAAGGGAGGAGGTATGGAGGAAGTTCGGATGCCGGGGAAAGATTCCCCCCTTCCGGGGGCAGGATAAAGCCGCCCTGCTCCTCGCCGCCCTTCCCGAATACCGGAGGGCGAGGAGGGTCTTCTCGCCCCCGGATGGAGCGCAGCTCGAGGCGAGGCTTCAGATCTTAAAAGACGGGAAGATCCTAATAGTGGCGACTCCCGGCTTGAGGGACGGCTTTTATGGAATAAATCCCGAAGAGGTGCCGGAGAGGCTCTGGAAGGAGGGGGTTTCGATCAGGGGGATAAGGAGGATAGGAAGGAAGCTTCGAACTTCCTTCGAGGATATAGGCGAAATCGATCTCATGATCACGGGAGCCGTGGCCGTAAGCCTCAGGGGGGAGAGGATAGGGAAGGGAACGGGATTTTTCGATCAGGAGTTCTTGATCCTGAGGAGTATAGGATGCGTGAGAGAGGAAACTCCCATTGCGGCGCTCGTTGACGACCAACAGGTGTTCGAAGAGCTTCCCTTCGGGGAGCACGATGTGCCCGTGGATATCATCATCACCCCAACCCGCTTGATCCGCATTCCCGAGAGGAGGAAGAAGCCCTCAGAGCTTCCCTCTTTCCTCGTGGACTTCTCCAAAAGGCCCTACAGGGAGCTATTCGGTCAGAAGATATAGGGGAGGAAGCGCCAGCGCACTCGCCGCATGTAGCTTTCGTAATCCTCACCGAACCTCTCGAGCAATATCTCCTCTTCTCTGAAAGCGGTGAGAACATAAAGAGCGGAGAAGAAACCGGCTACAAGAAGAGAAGCCCAGCTTTTGAAGATCAGAGGTATTCCGATGTACATGAGAATCAAGCCGAGATATCCCGGATGCCTTATTTTGGAATAAATGCCTCTTGTAACAATTCCGGATATCTCCCGAGATCGGCGATGCGCTTCTCGGTGCACGGCATGAGAAAGGCCGTGAATCACAAAGCCCAGAACAAGCAATATCGCGCCGAGAGCGAGAAGCGCTCGGGAGGAGGGAAAGAGAGCGAATTTGAAAATGTAAGAGCAAATGCTCAAAGCGAGAAGGCAAATCCATTCGAAAGCCCCTCTTCTTCCGGGATTTGCGAGAAGGTATTTATCGAAAGCTCCTCTCATAATCTCAGGTTTTGAGAAGAGCTATGAATTCTTCGGGATTTTCCACGGATAAAAGAAGGGAGAAGTTCTTCTTTGTGGGGATGTAAATCACTTTCGAATAATCCGTTACGAAAAGAAGGGCTTTTTCTCCGTTTTCGAGCTTGAACCAGCCCTGCTTGCACCCGGGAAGGCTGATGCCGTTTGTTCGGGCTTTGGGGCGATATTCCTTTTCGATATTGAGGTTCAAGATTTTGATTTCATCCTCCTTTATCTCCTCTTTTGGTATGTATTTTCGGTAAATCGTGCCGCTTATTCGCAATCCTTCCGGAGTTATTTCGGCTCTCGCATTCTTCACCGAATAAATCATCGGAGCAAGCACCCCCGCAACAATAAAAAGGGGAAGAAGAAGGGGGAGAAGCGCATGCCAAGAAGCCGGAGCGATGGGAAAGGCTTTCAAAATCACGATCTCTACCTCCCGAAGAGATCTTCTAAGATCTTGGAATTCACTTCCTTCAGAGTTTGAACGACGAGATCCGCATCTTTTAAAGCTTCAGGAGGGTAGGTGGTTGCGACGGCGATGCATTTCATTCCCGCGGCTCTTGCGGCCTGCACCCCGGCCACGGCATCTTCTATAACCACGCAGTTCTCCGGAGCGATTCCAAGCTTTCGTGCGGCCAGAAGATAGCCCTCGGGATCCGGCTTTCCTCTCCTCACATCCTCCCCGCTTATGATCGCCGAGAAGAAATCCCGGATCTCAAGAGCGGAGAGGATGAGATCTATGTTCTCCCGAGGAGTGGATGAGACGAGAGCTTGAGCGAAACCGAGATCTTCGAAGAGGCGAAGGAGCTCCATCGCTCCCGGCTGAGGCTGGATCTTTCCCCTTATCTCCTCCCGGAAGAATTCCTCTTTCCTCCGGGCGAGCTCCGAAGCTCTCTCGGGATCCGAGATCCCGAAGAAGCGGCGCAGGATGTCCTCATTGCGAAGGCCGAAGGAAGCTCTGAATTCCTCGGGGGCGAGATCTCTTCCCAGAAGCCCGGCGATCCTCCGCCAAGCTCGGAAATGGAAGGGGCCGCTGTCGACTATCACCCCGTCGAGATCCCACAGAGCTCCTCTCTCAGAGCTCATCCGCACTTGGTGTAGCCGCAGCTATGGCAGATGAAGCAACCCTCCTGATAGACGAGAATGCTCCCGCAATCGGGGCATTGTCCGGCGAGATTCCCCTGAAAGGCCTCTTCGATCTCCGCTTCCTGATTTTGATTTCGCGAGGGCTTTTCCGAGAGGGGGAGGGTTTGAGATTGGGTGTATTTCTGAAGCACCATTCCTATGGCATCGGCGCAGGAGAGAACGGCCTGGCCTTCATCCCAAGCGATGGAAGGACAGCGAATGCCCCTCAGGTGCTTCACTATGGCCTTCGCATCCACTCCGGCCCGCAGGGCCAGGGAGATAAGGCGGCACATGGCCTCAAGCTGAGCCGAGGCGCACCCTCCCGCCTTCCCCAAACTGGAGAAGACCTCGCACGGCCCCTTGTCGTCGAAATTGACGGTGACGTAGAGGTTGCCGCATCCCGTCGTCACCCTCTCCGTCACCCCTCGAGTCGTCCGAGGTCTGGGACGGGGAACGAGCTTCTCCTCCGCCGGAGCGGCCCTCTCCTCCTTCCCCTTGAGCCCCACGCTCAGAACCTGATCCTCCCTGCATCGATCTCGAAAGACCGTAATCCCCTTACATCCCTCTCTGAAAGCTTGGAAGAATACCCTGGCGACATCCTCCTTCGTGGCGTGATGAGGGAGGTTTACGGTTTTGGATACGGCGTTGTTGGTGTGTTTCTGAAAGGCCGCCTGCATTCGAACATGCCATTCGGGAGCTATATCATGAGCCGTGACGAAAAGCCTTCTTATATGAGGTGGGATTTCCTCCATATCCTGAATGCTCCCCTTTTCGGCGACTTTCTTCATGAGCTCCTCGCTCCAGAATCCCTCTTTCTTGGCGATCTCCTCGAACAGGGGATTCACCTCTATGAAATGCTCCCCCTCGAGGATGTGACGAACGAAAGCTATGGCGAATAAAGGCTCTATTCCGGAAGAGCATCCTGCGATAATGCTCAGCGTTCCTGTGGGGGCGATTGTGGTTCTTGTGGCATTTCTCACCTTGGGACCGCCCGGCCGATCGTAAATGCTCCCCTTGAAAGCCGGAAATACTCCCCTCTCTTCTGCCAGAGATTCTGAGGCCTTTAGCGCTTCGGTGTCGATGAATTCCATTACCTCCTCTGCGATCCGAAGAGCTTCCTCGGAATCATAAGGAACTCCCATTTTGATGAGCATATCGGCGAAGCCCATAACTCCGAGACCTATTTTCCTCGTCTTCTTGGTCATTTCCTCGATTTGAGGGAGAGGATATTTGTTGACATCGATCACATTATCGAGAAATCTGACGGCCACCCACACCGTCTTTCTCAATTTCTCCCAATCGATCACAAATCTTCCGTTTTCCTCTTTGAGCATCTTGGAGAGGTTTATCGAGCCCAGATTGCATGATTCGAAGGGAAGCAGGGGCTGCTCCCCGCAGGGATTTGTGGATTCTATTTGTCCGAGGTGAGGGGTGGGATTATCCCGGTTTATTCGATCTATGAAAACGAGGCCGGGATCTCCCGTCTTCCAAGCCATTTCGACGATCTTATCGAAGACCTCTTTCGCATTTAGCCTCCCCACCGCCTCCCCTGTTCGAGGATTTATGAGATCGTAATCCTCCCCTCTCTCGACCTTCTCCATGAACTCATCGGGAACGGCCACCGAGAGGTTGAAATTCGTGAAAGCTCTGGGATCCTCCTTCGCCGTTATGAACTTCAGGATATCGGGGTGATCCACCCGGAGGATGGCCATATTGGCGCCCCGCCTCATCCCCCCCTGTTTGATCACATCGGTCGCCGTGTCGAAAACCCTCATGAAGGATACGGGGCCGCTCGCGACCCCCCCGGTGGAGCCCACCCTATCGGATTCCGGCCGGAGCCTCGAGAAGGAGAAGCCGGTTCCCCCGCCGCTCTTGTGAATGAGAGCCGTGTATTTGACGGCATCGAAGATGGAATCCATCGAATCCTCGATGGGGATGACGAAGCAGGCGGAGAGCTGCCCGAGCTCCCTTCCGGCGTTCATCAAGGTGGGGGAGTTGGGAAGGAACTCCAAGTTGGCCATGAGGCGGAAGAACTCCCTCTCCCACTTCTCGACATCGGCGTCGGGATCGTAAATCCTCTCGGCCGAAGCGATATGACGCGCCACCCTCTGGAACAATTCCTTGGGGGTTTCGATCACCCTCCCCTTCTCGTCTTTCTTCAAATACCTCCTCTCCAAAACCGCTTTGGCGGTGGGGGTGAGCTTTATCTCCTCCTCGGACGGGATCTCGGGGGAGACGAGGGTTATGCGCCGGGAGGGCTTTTTCCTCTTCAGCTCCTCCGAGATCACCTCCTTCGCGATGTGCTCGATCTCCGCATCGGAGAAACGGAAGATCTTGGCTTCCGGAACGAATTCCTCCAGCCCGGGAAGGGGGCGGCGGCGGAGGCGCTCTATCACCTGCCTGGAGAGCTGCTCCAGAGCCTCCCTCTCGGCGATCCCCATGGTCTCCGCCGTCTCGAAGATGGCCCTCACTATGCGGGAGTAGAGCTTCTGCTCCTCCTTCTTGAAGTTCATCTCCTATCCCGCCGCTTCAGGCTTCAGCGAAGGGCCGCGCGTCGCAAGAAGGTGGGGATATCCAGCTTCTCCCCTTCCTTCAAGCTGGCGAGCTCCTCTCTCTCCTCGGCGAGGGAGGGCTTCCTCTCCCTCCTCTTGGGAGAAGGAGCGGGGAAGCCGGTGGCCACGAGGATGATCCTTATCTCATCGCTTATTTCCTCGTTCTGAACCACCCCGAAGATGATCATGGCGTCGGGAGCGGCCACCGAGCGGATGAAATCTCCGACTTCCTTCACCTCATGAAGGGTGAGATCCGGACCTCCCATGATGGAGTAGAGTATGCGCTTGGCATCTTTGATGGGAGTTCCCAGAAGAGGGCTTGAGAGGGCGTTCTTCGCCGCCTCCACAGCCCGATTGTGACCGGTCGCCCGCCCTATGGCCATCCAGGCGGGGCCCGCATTGGAGAGAACCGCGCGGAGATCCGCGAGATCCAGATTTATAACCCCCTGAACCGTCACGAGCTCCGAAATGCCCTTCACCCCGGCGTAAAGAGCTTCGTCCGCCATGCGGAAGGCATCGCGGAAGAGGAGGCGCTGATCCGCCAGCTCCAGAAGCCTGTCGTTCGGGATCACGATGAGGGTGTCCACCTTATCCTGAAGTTTGATGAGGCCCTCTTCGGCCACCTTAGCTCTGTGAGTTCCCTCAAAGCTGAAGGGAAGGGTCACCACGGCGACGGTGAGGGCTTTGGCCTCCTTGCAGATCTCCGCCAAGATGGGAATGCCTCCCGTTCCCGTTCCCCCTCCCATCCCGGCGGTGAGGAACACGAGATCGCTTCCCTTGACCGCCTCGGCCAAGGCCTCGCGGCTCTCCTCGGCCGCCTTCTCCCCGAGCTCGGGATCTCCCCCCACTCCGAGGCCTCTGGTCAGCTTCTTCCCAAGCTGGATCTTGTTCGGAACCTTGAGGCCGGCGAGATGCTGAACATCGCTGTTGGCTGCGATGAACTCAACTCCTTCGATTCCCTCCTCGTACATTCGCTCGACGGCGTTGCAGCCGCCGCCCCCTATTCCGACGACCTTGATCTTCGCCGGGTAAATGCTGAATTCCTCGTTTTCCGCCTTCATCTCCCCTCCCTCAGGCATTTTCTTACTCTTTAATTTAACTCCCTCATCCGCCGGTGAAAAAGCGCCCGAGAGCTTTGAAGAAGCGGCGCAAAGCGCCTTTGAAGTCCCGGCCGAGCTCCCTCCCCTTCCACCTCTCCTCTCCCAAGTGCTTCACCCCCCAGAGGATGAGGCCCACGCTCGTGGCGTAAGCCGGATCCGCAAGCCCCTCGCAGAGCCCGGTCAGATTCTGCGGCCTCCCCACTCTCACCGGAATCCCCAGAATCTCCCGCCCCAGCTCATCGATGCCCCTGAGGTTGGAGGTCCCTCCGGTGAGCACGAGGCCGGCGGGCGCTATCTCCCTTCGATCGCCATAAGCCGAAACTTCGGCTACTATGAGGTGAAGGATCTCCTCCACTCTGGCTCTGAGGATCTCGTAGAATTCCCTGCTCGGAGCGGGGGTCTTATCGGTCGCAAGAGCTCCTTCCTCCGGCGGGGAGGGCTCGTAGCGGGGGCTCACATCCCCGTACTTCTTCTTCATCTCCTCCGCGATCTCGAAAGGTATGTTCATGCAGATGAAGATATCTCGAGTGACCTGATAGCCCCCCACCGGGAGGACCGAGGAGTGCCAGATGCTCCCCTCGCGGAAGAGGACGATATCCGTAGTCCCCCCTCCTATATCGGCCAAGATGACGCCCTTCTCCTTCTCCTCCTCGGTGAGCACCGCTTCCGCGCTCGCCAGAGGCTCCAAGATGAGATCTCTTATCTCAATTCCGAGACCTTGAATCGCCCTTATGAGGTTCCTCACCGAAGTCGCCGCCGCCATCACCAGATGAACTTCGGCATCCAGCTTCTCGGCGTACATCCCCACCGGATTGGCCACCGCTATCCCGTCATCGAGCACATAGCGGCGAGGGATGACGTGGAGGATCATCTTATCGCTGGGAACGGGAACAACGCTCCGGGCGATTTGCAGAACGCGCCTCAGAGCATCGGGGGTTACGAGCCTATCGCTTCGCGAAATGGCCACCGTGGCCTTCGTGTTGAGAGAGCTCACATGAGCTCCGGTGATCCCCACAAACGCCCACTCCACCCTCAATCCGGCCATCTGCTCGGCCCGGATGACGGCTTCGCGAACGGAAGCGCGAACTTCATCGATATTGACCACCAATCCCTTATGAAGGCCCCGGCTCGGAACAACCCCCTGTCCTATGATCTTCAATCCCTCCGCCTCAAGAGAGCCTATAAGACAGCAGACTTTATACGTCCCTACATCTATGGCCGTAAGGATCTTCTCCATCTCTCCCCTTCGCCCCCGTATTTTCGATTAGTGAAAGTATAACATGAAGGGGGTGAGATATTTCAAGTCTCGGCCTTTCAGATCTTCTCGGCGACTCTCATCTTAGCGCTTCTGCTCCTGGGATTTTCCTCCTTCTCCTCTTCGGAAGTGCGAATGGGCTTTTTGGTGATGATCCTAAGGGAAGCTCTGTGGCCGCAAACGCACTGAGGAATTCGAGGAGGACAGATACAATTTTTGGCTTCCTCTTCGAAGAATCTCTTCACCAAGCGATCTTCCAGAGAATGGAAGGTGATCACGACAATTCTTCCCCCGGGGGAGAGGAGCTTTACCGCCTGCCTGAGGGCGAGTTCGAGCTTCTCGAGCTCTCGATTGACGAAAATCCTCAAGGCCAGGAAGGTGCGGGTGGCCGGGTGAATGCGAAAACCCTCTCTTCCTCCGTAAACTTTTTCCACTATTCTCGCCAATTCCAAAGTGGTTTCGATATCGCGCGCTTTGCGAGCTTTTACTATTTCCTGAGCGATTCTCCAAGCTCTCGGCTCCTCTCCGAATTCTCTCAAAATTCGAGCAAGCTCTTTGGGATGATAGGTATTTACGACCTCTGCAGCGGTGAGAGATTGCTGGTAGGGATTGTAGCGCATATCAAGAGGCCCTTCGATATTAAAGCTAAAACCTCTCTTTCCGTTTTCGATCTGAAAGGAAGCTATTCCCAAATCGAAGAGAATGCCGTCGACTTTTTCAAATCCATACTGAGAGGCGATCTCTTCAAGAAATGCGTAATCTGCATTTACGAGATTCACATTGCTTCCGAATTGCCTCAAATTTTGAACCGAAAGCTCTATAGCTTCAGGATCGATATCTATTCCCAGCAGCCTTCCTTCCGGAACAATTCGCTCCAAAATGGCTTTCGCATGCCCCCCGCTTCCCACCGTGCAATCTATGTACTTCCCGCCCGGTTTTGGGGAGAGAGCTTCAAGCACTTCTTTCAGGAGAACGGGCTTATGAAACCCGGTTTTCATTCTTTAAAGTAATCCTCCCACCTCTCCTCCACTTTCCTCTTCACTTCTGAGGGGACATCTGATTTCTCAAATCTCTCTCTCGGAACGGTGAGAGGACGTGTGGCATCGATGCCCATTTTGGTCCAAAATCCCTTCTCGCTTGAGGGATCGAGAGGAGAGCCGTAGAAGCCGGGGATTATCACCACATCTTTATCTGCTCTCACTCGCGTCACCAAAGCCCATTCGACCTCATCAGGATTTGTCGGATCGACATCATCGGCATCAACCACAATGAGATGTTTCACGAGAGTGGCGGTCGCTAAAGTCCAGTTTATGAGAGGCCTTATATCCTCATCTCTCATCTTCCTCACGCTGATGATGGCGTGATGAGAGGAGCTGCTGCGGGTGAGGTAAACATCTTCAACGAAGGGGAAGAGGGATTTGAGCTTCCTCAAAAGCTCCACCTCATTGGGGAGCGCTACAAGGAGCACGGTCTCCAAGCCGTCGGCGAGGATGTCCTGATATATGGGCTCCTTCCTCATGGTTATGGCCTTCGCTTCTATTACAGGCTTGCTCTCCACCCAGTAGTAAGTGCGGAGGTAATCCCCGTAAGGGCCCATACTTTCTCTTGCTCCGGGGATCACCTCCCCTTCTATTACGAATTCGGCATCGGCGGGGATTTCGAGATCCACCGTTTCGGCTCGAACGATCTCCAGCGGCTCCCCCGAGAAGAGGCTTGCAAGCTCGTATTTGTCCAGAGCGGCGATCTCGGGAGCGGTGGCGGCGGCGAGGAGCAATGCCGGCTCCACTCCTATGGCGATGGCGATCTCAAGGGGCTTTCCCATCTCCTCGGCTCGGGCGAAAGCCTGAGGCATGAGGGGAAGGACGGGGGAGATGGCGATCTTGCTTTTGCCCTTCACCTGCATCTCTATTATCTGAACGATCCTCTCCCCGGTATCCGGATGCTTCGCGATCACCACCCCCGCCGCTATGTAAGGGCCTCCGTCCTTCTCGCAATGCGTGGGGACGGGGATCTCCCTCATGAGGTCGAAATCCTCTTTGAGGATCACCTCCTTTGCGGGACTCGTCTCCACGAGCTTCGGAGGCTTCACGGCTTGGGGAGCGGCGGCGTAAAGCTCCATGAGGCGCTCGGCCGCGGCCTTGCGCGGAGGGATCCCCTCCCTCGCTCCCATCGCCAGAGCTATCCTCTCCTCGGTTGAGAACAAATTGCCGACCATGCTCCTCTGAGGATACCCTCTGAGCTTCTCGAAGAAGATGGCGGGGCCTCTCTCCCTCTCAGCCCGCTTGAGGATGGCGGTCGATTCGAACTTTATATCCACCTCCTTCTTCACCCTTCTGAGCTCCCCTCTTCTCTCAAGCTCCTCCAAGAACTTGCGGAATTTCATCCCCCCTCCTTATTTTTTCTCCTCCACCCCAATTATGCCCTAAGGGGAGGATTTGAGGAAGGGGAGGGAGAGGAGCTCCGAGGCGCTCTGGAGGATGGCCGAGGGGCTTTCGGCGGCCAGAAGCTCATAATCGGAAACGCCCGTGAGCACTCCCACCGTGATGGTGCCGGCGGCCTTCCCCGCTCTTATATCGAGGGGGGAATCTCCTACGGAGATCGCGTTCTGGGGCTTCGCCCCGAGCCTCCTGAGGCACTCCAAGATCGGATCGGGAGAGGGCTTGCGGGCGGGGAAATCGGCCTCGCTCACTATGGTTTTGAAGAGGGGGAGGAGGCCCTCCCTCTCCAGAGGCTGAAGCTTCCATTTCGCGTATTTGGGATGATCGGTGGCGGTCACAATTCCAAGCTTCACCCCCCTCTCCCAGAGGGCGATGATGGTCTCCTTGAGGCCGGGGAAGAGGGAGGGTGTGAAGGCGCTCTCCTCGAAGATCTCGGCGTAGAGGCGAAGGGGGTCGATCTCGGCTTTGATTTCGGGTATGAGGAGCTTGAAATCCCCCCATCCCCTCCAGAGCCAGTCCTTCACCGCTCTCTCGGGGAGGGGAGGAAGGGAGAGGCGGGCGCGAAGGGCGTTTGCGAGCTCCACGTAAAAGCCGATCGTATCGATGAGCGTCCCGTCGAGATCGAAAACCACAGCTTCCGTCATCTCGAGCTCCCCTGAAGGCCAAAAGAAAAGGGCAGGGGAGCAATCCCCTGCCCTTCATTTCCTTTTTTGGGTGCGGGGGTGGGATTCGAACCCACGACCTTCGGGTTATGAGCCCGACGAGCTGCCGCTGCTCCACCCCGCGCCGAATATCGAATGGGTCTCTGCCGGGTCTGGGGTAAAGCCCTCGGCCGATTAGTAGGGCTCAGCTCAACGGGTTGCCCCGCTTACACCTGCCCCCTATCAACCTCCTAGTCTCGGAGGGGCCTTACCCCCTTGACGGGGTGGGAGGCCTTATCTTGGGGCGCGCTTCCCGCTTAGATGCTTTCAGCGGTTATCGCTTACGGACATGGCTACCCGGCGGTGCTCCTGGCGGAACAGCCGGCACGCCAGAGGTCCGCCCCTCCCGCTCCTCTCGTACTAGGGAGAGCCCCCCTCAAGCCTCCTGCGCCCGCGACAGATAGGGACCGACCTGTCTCACGACGGTCTGAACCCAGCTCACGTACCCCTTTAACCGGCGAACAGACGGACCCTTGGGGCCTTCTTCAGCCCCAGGATGGGGTGAGCCGACATCGAGGTGCCGAACCCCGCCGTCGATGTGAACTCTTGGGCGGGACTAGCCTGTTATCCCCGGGGTAGCTTTTATCCGCTGAGCCACGGCCCTTCCACACGGAACCGTGGGATCACTAGGCCCGGGTTTCCCCCCTGCTCGGCTTGTCAGCCTCGCAGTCAACCCCCCTTATGCCCTTGCACTCCACGGGCGATTTCCATCCGCCCTGAGGGGAGCTTTGGACGCCTCCGTTACCTTTTAGGAGGCCGCCGCCCCAGCTAAACTGCCCACCAGGCGCTGTCCCCCTGCTTGTTCAGGGGTTAGAGCCAAGGTTTGGTAAGGGTGGTATCTCACCGGCGCCTCCAGCGGAACTGGCGTCCCGCCTTCCCAGGCTCCCACCTATCCTGCACATACCAAACCTCAGCTCAACGCCAAGCTGCAGTAAAGCTCCACGGGGTCTTTCCGTCCCGTCGCGGGTAGCCAGCATCTTCACTGGCACTTCGGTTTCGCCGAGTCCCTCCCCGAGACAGTGCCCCAGTCGTTACGCCTTTCATGCAGGTCGGAACTTACCCGACAAGGGGTTTCGCTACCTTAGGACCGTTAGGGTTACGGCCGACGTTTACCGGGGCTTCAGTTCGGAGCTTCGGGGGTTGCCCCCCTCACTCCTCCCCTTAACCTCCCGGCACCGGTCAGGCGTCAGCCCCTATACATCAGCTTTCGCTTTTGCAGGGACTTGTGTTTTTGTTAAACAGTCGCCAGGGCCGATTCCCTGCGACCCCCAGGAGCTCCCTCCGCGAGGGAGTTCACCCCCGAGGGCACCCCTTCTCCCGAAGTTACGGGGCCAATTTGCCGAGTTCCTTGGGGAGGGTTCTCTCGACCACCTTGGGGCGTTTACCCCTGCCCACCAGTGGCGGTTTGCGGTACGGGCACCCGACCTTCATCGGCAACGAGGCTTTTCTCGGCAGTGTGGGCTCGGCTGAGTCGGTTCGGGTCGCCCCTACCC